>JACPZS010000082.1 GCA_016195385.1 Verrucomicrobiota bacterium | reverse complement strand
GTTCCCGCTGGATGATTTTTTCGCGCGCAGAGTTGATCGGGAAACGAAGCCTGGCCTTATCGTTTGACACTGGTGCGCTGCAAGACCCAGTCGAAGTCCACGCGCTCGCGCTCGGTGATCGCCAGCGGGAGGCGCGCGGCGGTGGCTGGCTATCGGCTGTTGCGTTTGCAGGTCAAATTCGGTGCGGTGATTTTTGCCTGCGCGAATCGGCGACGCGATTGTTTACACCGACAATTTGCTTCTTCGATACGAAGGACTCAGGGCCACTTATAGTTCATGGTCGCGAACACCGCGTGCGCGGTGTAATTGTTCACGGTGCCGCTGGTGGGTTCGTCGTATTTATAGAATCCGTATTGCAGCCGGAGTTTCAGATTCTTGTTCAACTGACGCGTCAGACCGACTTGCACGCCGTGTAGATCGTAGATCACTCCGAGAGGCAGTCCGTCGTTGTGCTGGCCATAATCTGCGTGTGAAAACGAATACGACGCAGTCAAATCTGTTGCTGCATTCACCACGTAAGTGCCGCTGGCGAGGACACTGTAAACGCCTCCGCGAAATTCTGAAACCACCTTGGTCGTGTCGTCAGCTGGTGTCCAAGTCCGCGTGTTCTGATAGGAAAACGTCGTGGACAGATAGAGCCGCCGCCAGGGAGTGAGCGTCGTGTTCAGGCTATAAACGTGCGCGTCGTAGTTGCCCGCGAAGATTCGGCCACCAGGGGAATTAGCATCGGGCGAGGCGTCGGTCGAAGTGTGGAAATCTGTCGCCACGATTTGATAACCCAGCGTTGTTTTGAGCCAGGCGGTGGGCTTGAGCACAAGCTTGAATTGCGCTTCGTCTGTCTGGATTTGGCGCGAACGAATAAATGCCGAGTAGCCATTTCCGTCATCTAACCCGAGAAAAGTGCCAGCGCTTCCTTCCTGATTGTAAAGGCGAACCTTGTCCAGCGTGTGGATGTAGTCGCTATCCTTGTCGCGGTGTCGGAAGCGGGCATTAAGCGACACGCGCTGCCACGGTGAGACATTGAAGCCGGCGCGGTATTCCTTCAGATCGCTCGTTGCGTCTGTATTTCGCAAAAAATCATGCCGACCCCGAGTCGCTTGGTTTTCGTCCTCGAATTGACCCAGCCGCTCCTGTTGAAAACGTGACTCCGCATAAAGGACCGTGAACGGAATTTTGGTGAACCGTAGTCCAAAATTTTCATCCACGGTGAAGCGGTCGATATCCGCTCTCAAGGTCGCCGGATATTCAATCAACTTGATCGCGAGTTCGCCCGAATCCGGTGCTTCTTGAAGTTGGTAATCATCGACGTTGACATCGCCGATACCATGCTGGCTCATCCATTCGGTCTGAAGTCCGCCTGAAAGCGTCAATCCCTGCCAGGGGCCAAGCATGGTGTTTGCACTGAAAATGTGTGTTTCTTGGTCGAGAACGATTCGCCGGCTCAACCATCGATGATCACCTTCGAAATAGTCTGAAGTCGGCGGCAGCGCGGCAAATGGTGTCAACACCGTGTTCACGTTCACTTGCGCATCGCCGTCCAGCCGCGAATACAAATAGCCGGCGGACGCGAACAGCCAGTCGGTGAATTGCTTCTCCGCGCGAAACGTGTTCGCCGCCTGGAAGTGTGTGTAGCCGTCCTGTGTCAACACCAGTTTGTCCGGTTCCGGCTTGCCCGGTCGGAACGTATCAACGTTGAAGCGTGACGTCGCGAGATCGTAGAACTCAGCGCGAAAGTTGTCTTCGAGTTGCACGCCGTGGATGTCGTGCGTCACGTCCAGTTTGATGATATGCACTTTCTCGTCCGTGTCCTGATACGCCGGATAGATTTTCCGCGTGTCGCCCACCTGTCCGTAATACACATCGCCCCATTGGAGCAACGATTTCGCGCCGTCCTTGAACTGGTATTCGTAGCCGAAAACGATCCGCGGCCAGTCCGGCAGAGTTAAGCCAAACTCCGTCCACGCGCGGCCGATGTTAAGGTGCAAATCGCGATCCAGGCTGAAGGACGAGAGGGATGAATTCGGAAACGCAAACGAACCACCGACATCGCTGAAGTATTTCCGATACTGCTCGAAGCCGAAGCGCGCGAAACCGAAATCCGTTTTCTCCAGCGTCAACGCAATTTTGTAGTCGCCTTGGTTTGGAATTACCCGGCCCTCGGCGGTAACCGTGCGTTCGCCATCCAGTTTCTCCTTCAGTTCAAAATTCTCCAATCCGCCCGACCACCCTTCTTTCATCCAGTAATGCTCGCGAAATTTCGCCACGTTGCCGCTCACACTGATGAACTGCACGGTTGGCGAAACGGAAAACTGCGGACCTTTGACTGCTGGCGTTGCTGTTGCCGACCAGTTCGCGCCTTGATCAATCCACTTGCGCAGCACGGCGATTTGATCTTTGGTCAGCGGCTCGCCCTTGCCCGCCGGAGGCATCTCCATGTCTTCGACCAAACGAGCGACGAAATGGATGAGCGGGCTTTTTTCACTTTGACCGGGAAGAATATCGATCCCCTGGCTGCCGCCTTTGAGCGCCGTCTCTTTGGAAATGAGGCTGAATTTGCTGCGTGGCTTTTCGGCACCGTGGCATTTGTAGCAGACGCTTTCAAAAATCGGACGGACGTCGTGATCGAAGTCCACTGGAGTCGACGCTGGCGGCGGAAGTTTGCTTGTGTCCACTTCAGCAGCAAAGGCCGCGCAACTTAGCAATACGGGCAGCATGGCGATGAACCGCCGGACGGCACGAAGCGCGATGGGCAGCGGCGAAATCATCGGGGCGTTGAAGTTCATGCGCGCGAATCAGTAAAGCATCTGCGCGTTCAAGTTCGATCCGTGGACGGCGGTGTGACAGCCGGCGCTCCAGCACGTGCCTCGCGTCAAGTTCCCCGTATGCCACACTTTGCCGATGTAAATGTCTCCTGCCGCGCCCGGCCCGGCGACCTGGGCGTGACACTTCAGGCACAGATTCGCGTCGCGCTCGACCAGCAACTTGGAGTTGATGGAACCGTGGGGGCTGTGGCAAACCGTGCAACCCTCGCGCAGTGCCTCGTGTTCGAAGACAAACGGCCGCGCCTGTTCGCGATGGCACTGGGCGCACGTTTGATTTTGGCGCGCCATCGCCAGACCGCCGGCAGGCTTGAAAATATCCTGGCCGTGCGGGTCATGGCACTGCACACAATTGAGCCTTCCTTCGACCAGCGGATGGTGCTGCGGCAAATTGAACTGCGCGTGAATTTCGAGATGGCACTGGAAGCATGTGGTCGGGTCTTTGCGTGGGTTGACGATGAATTTGCCTCGGCCACCGCCGCCCTGAACGTGTTTGCTGCCCGGTCCGTGGCAGGATTCACAGCCAGTCTGCCCGGCCATCTTCGCGCCTTCGACTAGCACCCGCGAGTGCGCGCTTGCCGGAAACATGCGCGCGTAGTTCGTGTGACACTCGGCGCAGACTTTGTTGCCAACAAACGTTGCGCCTTCGATTTCCGGCGGTGCCACCACTGTCCGCTGCAAGGTCGAACAGGAAATCAACAGAAAGCCGGCCAGCGCCAGATAAGCGATGGAGAAGCCCCCGATCCACCAACGCCACTTACACATCGGCGGCCTTTCTTTCCTCCCCACGCCAGATCAGCTTTCCCGATGAAATCCGGCACACCGACCATTTCGGTGCCGGAGATTCGTTTTGCTTGGAGCGCTTGAAGCCAAGCATACGATGCCGCTCACGGCGTTCTTCGCCACGGCGACGCTCGTTTCCGAGGTGGGCAGCAAGCCGGTCCAATTTGTGTCCAATACGAGTGGCCTTGCGCTGAATCACGCATGGCGCACCGCCGCCGGACCAGGTGAGCCGCAGCGTGGCGCGGTGGCGCTCGACCACTTCCTTGCGCGTGCCGGAGCTTCCATTTCCAGTCCAGGGATTGGGCATAGGGCAATCGAGTTTGCTTTAATGACGCTGCATGTTTCCGCGGAAAAGATTTCAGAGCGACTTTGAATTGTCCGCCAAACAATTGCAACTCTTCGTGCAGGCAATCCTTCGCCGCAATGAAATCTCCGGCCCCGAGAAATCGGTGTTCATCCGTGTCCATCCGTGGTTAAAATTTCCGCGCGATATGGAATACGAAGCCGTCATCGGGCTGGAAACGCACGTCCAGCTCAAAACGAAATCTAAGATGTGGTGCGGGTGCGCCAATGAATTTGGCGCCGAGCCGAACACAAATGTCTGCCCCGTCTGCCTCGGAATGCCCGGCGTGCTGCCGGTCGCCAACGAGGAGGCGATGCGCCTCACGGTGTTGACCGGCCTGCTGCTGCACTGCGAGATTCCACGCTTCGCCAAGTTTGATCGGAAAAATTATTTCTACCCCGACGTCGCGAAAAATTACCAAGTCACGCAATACGACCAACCTTCGACGAAGAACGGCTTCGTCGATTTCGAGTTCAACGGCGGCATCACGCGCGTGCGCATCACGCGCGCCCACTTGGAAGAGGACGTGGCGAAGAATTTTCATTTCGACCGTAACAGCGGCGTCGATTTCAATCGCGCCGGCGTGCCGTTGCTCGAAATTGTTTCCGAGCCGGATATCACGAGCGCAGACATGGCCTACGAATATCTCAACGCGCTCAAGGACATCCTCATCCACGGGGGCATCAGTGATTGCGACATGGAAAAGGGCATGGTGCGCTGCGACGTGAACGTGAGCGTGCGGCCCAAAGGCACGACGGAACTTGGCGCGAAGATCGAAATCAAAAACATGAACAGCTTCAGTGGCGCGCGGCAGGCGCTGCTCTACGAAATCCCGCGCCAGATTGAAGTCGTGTCCAAAGGCGGCAAACTCATCCAATCCACGCGGCGCTGGGATGACATGGCGGGCATCACCGAGGAGATGCGCACGAAGGAGCACGCGCATGATTACCGCTATTTCCCGGAGCCGGACTTGATGCCGTTCCAGCCGACCGACGCATGGCTGGCCGAAGTGAAGCAACGCCTCGTCGAGTTGCCGCTGGAGCGCAAGCAGCGCTTCATGTCCACGTATCAATTGCCCGCAGGTGACGCGCGCGCGTTCGTGGATGACGTGCCGCTGGGAAATTATTTCGAGCAGGCGACGCGCGACGCGAAAAATCCCAAAGCCGTCGCGAACTGGGTCATCAACAACCTGCGCGCGAAAATGACGGAGACGGGTACGGCACTCGCGGATGTAAAAATTCTTCCGGCACACATCAATGAACTGGTGACGCTCGTCGAGAGCGGAAAAATCAGCAGCAAGATCGCGCAGGAAGTATTCGCCGAAATGTTTGCCACAGGCCACCCGCCCGCAGCCATCGTGCAGGCCAAGGGACTCGCGCAAGTGAGCGACACGGGCGCGATTGAAAAGTTTTGCGACGAAGTCATCGCGGCGCATCCCGGCCCCGCCGCCGATTTCAAGGCCGGCAAGGCGGCGGCGCTGAACTTCCTCAAGGGCCAGGTGATGAAAATCAGCAAAGGCCAGGCGAATCCCGCGATGGCCGGCGAAGTTTTGGAGCGGAGGCTGAAATCCTGAACGCGCCTCGCGACGCAGCCGACGAAACGAAATTCAGTCCGCCTCGTTCACGCCACTTTGGTGTGCGTGCAGACAAGATCGTGATCGGGATCAATGCCCCAGCGTCGCCCGACAGCTTCGAGGTCCGGCGTGAGTCCCCAATGATCGGCTTCGGGTTCCGTGGTGTGCGAACGGTTCGCGCCTTTGAGCGCCATGCAGCCCTGGTTGTTGCCGACTTCGAGAATCGCCGCGCGTTCGTCGGCGGAAAGTTTCACATCGGGCAACGCCGCGAGTTCGTCCACTTTGGCTTCGATGGGTTTGCTGTTTGAATCCGCTTCCTGAATCAGCGTTGGGATGACGCTCTGCACAGCGGGTTGCGCGAGGTTCCAAAGGCAGGCGAGTTGCAACATCGTGATTCCATGGTGCTCGGCGATGGCGCGCATTTGATCCAGCTTCGTGTTGCCGGCTTCGACCCAACCCGGCGGGCGAAACGCGCGGTGATCCTGCTGGCCGAATTTGTGGCCTGGCTTCACGTCGTCGTGGAAGAGGCCGCCGTAATCGACCACGCGCGTGATGATCTTCACGTCGTGTTGCGCAGCGGCGGGAAGGCAAAGTCCGCCCGGCCACGGTTCGAGCGGGTTCAAAATAATCATCGCCCAATCCATCAGCGCGCCGAAGCGCTCGAAGCTCAAAATGACATCGAGCGTGAAACCATTCGCCGGCCCCGGCGCGATGCCGAGGCGCTCGGTGAGTTTGGCTTCGCGCAGGTTGTCCAGCGCCTTCCAAACCGCGTCGTTCGTGTAGCCGATGGAATCGGGATTGTGGAGCAGCAGGCAGTCGAATTTATCCGCGCGGCAGCGTTGGAGTGACTTCTCCGTGGCCATGCGGAGATAGTCGGCGAACTGGTTCGGCGGGCGAAGCTGCGGATGCGTGAAACGCGGAAATCCCTTCGAGCCATCACGTTTGCCGGAATAAAAATCGTGGCCCACTGCGCCCACAAGGCAATAGGAGTCGCGCGGAAATCCGGCGAGCGCACGACCGAGCATTTCGTCGGCGGCACCATTGCCGTAAACATCCGCCGTCATGAACGTGCGGATGCCGCGCGCGTGGGCACGCTGAATCGTGGTGATGAAGCGTTCTTCCGAAAGCGGTTCACCAAAGTGCATGAAGCGACCGCCGCTCCAAGTTCCGTAGGCTGTGCGTGTCAGATCCATAGTCAGTTCGTCGGCTCGTTGTTCAAATCGTGGCCATCGTTTCCAATCAGGATGAAACTTCAAGCAGCCAATTGCTGGCAACTCACCATTTTCTGCGACTAATCGACTCTCAGTGGGTTCACTTCATGCGCGCGGCCTGCTCGAGCAGTAAGACCAGATCGTCGCTCTTCCACTCGTTGCCGATGAGCATTTCATGGACGCGCCCCTGTGGATTGATGATGACGGTGCGCAGATTGTGATCGAACCCTATCCCATTTTGCGAACGGCTGAACTTCATGCTGAACTGCTCCGTAATCGCGTCGATGTCGATCATTTCTCCCGTCAGAAAATTCCAACGCGCGGGATCGTAGCGCAATTTTTCCGCGTAGGCCTTGAGCACCGGCGGCGTGTCGTATGCCACATCGAACGAAATGGAGAACAGGTGCCAGTTCGTGACTCCGTTTGGTGTCGCCGCCAATTTCTGGTAAGCATCGGCGAAGTTGGAGGACATCTTCGGGCAGAACAGCGGGAACGGACAACGCGTGAAGATGAACGTCAACGCCACGGCCTGGCCTTTGAAATCACTCAACTTCACCGCCTTGCCTTGCTCGTTGACGAAAGGATAGTCCGGCATTTGATCGCCCAGGTTCAACGGCTCGACGTTGCGCACGCGGCGAAAGGACTCGACGACCGGCACGGCATTCGTCACAGCCGCCACTGTCTTCACGATGTTTTCGATCCAACCGTCGTCATCGGTCACGACCATGCGGAAGGAGATTGCGTCGCCGGAGTGCAATCTCGCCAATTCGTTGGTGTTCCTGGCGACGAGCGGCATCGTCATCGCCGGCATGTAACCGGGAATTTCCTCGTGCTTGATGACCGCCGTCTTGCCGTCCGGCTTGAGTTCTTTGAGGACGCCATTGACTTGGAAAGTCTGGCGATTGGTGGAGGCAGCACTTGGAGCGCTGGCTGGCGTGACCGGATTTTTTTCGCGGCATGAAACAGTCACGCCGACGAGCAGCAGGACGAGGAGACTGGCGAAACGAATCAGCATCATGGGCGGCAAATCTTCAAACTTCGCGACGCAAACTAGGCCGGTTCCATCTGAAAGACAATGGATCTCCCGCTGCATTCCTCGGTCGCCGTTTCCAACTCTATCGGTCTTCCGGAATCCGCATGTGGTAGAACGAGCGGTAAACGAAAATCAACGCGACGATGAAAAAGAATCCGCCGATGGCGTATTTCAATTGCGCATTCACCATCGTCACGGCGATTTCCACTGCGAGCAGACCGAAGAGTGTTGTGAACTTGATCACCGGATTGAGCGAAACGGACGACGTGTCCTTGAACGGATCACCCACGGTGTCACCGACGACGGTGGCGGCGTGCAACGGCGTGTTTTTCTGCCGCAGATCAACTTCGACGATTTTCTTCGCGTTGTCCCACGCGCCGCCGGCGTTGGCCATGAAGATCGCCTGGAACAAGCCGAAGAAGGCGATGCCAATCAGATAACCGATGAAGAAGTAAGGATTAAAGAAAGGCAATGCGAGCGACATGCAGAAGATGACGATGAAGATGTTGATCATGCCTTTCTGCGCGTAGATCGTGCAGATTTTCACGACCTCTTTGCTGTCCTCGATCGAGGCCGCGCCGCCGTCAAGTTTGATGTTGTCCTTGATAAATACCACCGCGCGATAAGCGCCGGTCACGACGGCCTGCGTCGATGCGCCGGTGAACCAGTAGATCACCGAGCCGCCCATCAGCAGGCCCATCATGATTTCGGGTTGCACGAGGCTGAGTTTGGTGACGACGTCGCCGTACATTTTTTCCAACAAGAGGATGATGCCGAACACCATCGTGGTCGCGCCAACGACCGCCGTGCCGATCAACACCGGCTTGGCCGTGGCCTTGAAGGTGTTGCCCGCGCCGTCGGCTTTTTCCAGTTGATGCTTGGCGTTCTCGAAATCCGGCTCAAAGCCGAAGTCTTTTTGGATTTCCGCTTTGATGCCCTTCACTGATTCGATCTGGCTCAACTCGTAAACCGACTGCGCGTTGTCCGTCACCGGGCCGAAACTATCGACGGCAATCGTCACCGGTCCCATGCCGAGGAAACCGAAGGCCACGAGACCGAAGGCGAAGATCGGCGCGGCGAAAGGATACTTGCCCAGAAGATTCGTCACGTCCGGATTCATGGAAACCCAATAGGCGACGAGCATCAGTGCCAGAATCGTCAAGCCTTTCCAGAAGGCCGAGAAATTGCCGGCGACAAAGCCGGAGAGAATGTTCAGTGACGCGCCGCCCTGGCGCGAGGCATTCACGACTTCGCGCACGTGACGCGAGTTCGTGCTGGTGAACACTTTCGTAAACTCCGGAATGATCGCGCCCGCCGCCGTGCCGCAACTGATGATGATCGAAAGGGTCCACCACAAATCCTCGGCATTGGCCATGCCGCCGAGCAGCATTTTGCTGGCGATGAAGGTCACGACGATGGAGACGACCGAAGTCAGGATGACCAAATGCGTCAGCGGCGCCTCGAAATCGAAATCCTTCTTGCCGCCGTAGAGGCTCTTGCTGATCGCTTCGTTGACCCAATAGGAAAGCAGCGACGTGATGATCATCAACGCGCGCATGACGAAGAGCCAGATGATGAGCGTGGCGCAGATCGCTTGCTGCGTCGCGAGCGCCAGCGCGAGAAAAGAAATGAGAGCCACGCCCGTCACGCCGTAGGTTTCAAAACCATCCGCCGTCGGGCCGACGCTGTCGCCGGCGTTGTCGCCCGTGCAATCCGCAATGACGCCGGGATTCTTTGGATCATCTTCCGGCAGTTGAAAAACGATTTTCATCAAGTCCGCCCCGATGTCGGCAATTTTGGTGAAGATGCCGCCGCAAATGCGCAGCGCGCTCGCGCCGAGCGATTCGCCGATGGCGAAGCCGATGAAGCACGGCCCGGCCAGATCCGGCGGCAGGAAACACAGGATGCAAATCATGAAGAACAACTCCACGCACACGAGCAGCAACCCGACGCTCATGCCGGAACGCAGCGGTATGCCGAGCACCGGCAGCGCATCGCCGCGTAACGCCGCAAAGGCCGCGCGGGAATTGGCCTGCGTGTTGATCAAGATGCCGAACCACGCGACGCCGTACGAACCCAGGATGCCTAAAATCGAAGCCGCGAGGATTACGAGCACGTGGCCGATGGAGTTGCCCTGCAGGCCGAGAAAATAATAGCTGATGCACACGGCGATGAGGAGCCACAGCGCAATGAGGAATTTTCCCTGCTGCGTAAGATACGTTTTACATGTTTCCCAAATCGTGTTCGATACAGCGCGCATCGAGGAATGCACAGGGAGGTTTTTCGTCTGGTTGTATTGCACCAGACCGAAGACCGCGCCAATGCCGCACACCACCAGGCCGAGATACATCAACGTCAAACCACCGACCTGACTGCCCAGGATCGTAAATTGAACTTTGCTGAGATCCGGAATCTTGATGTCGGCTTCGCCAGCCAGGGCCGAATTGAGGCCGAAGGCGAGAACGACCGCCAGCAGAAGTAGTCTCCCGATCCAGAATGTTTTTTTGCGCATAAGATTGCCTGGCCGATGAATGCCAGAATCGTCTCAAGCGGGCTAATTCATTGGCTGAGGACGCGTTTGGAAGTAAAGGAGTTTGCGGGCACGGTCAAGCCGATTCGATTTTTTTACCCCGCGTGCATCGCTCCGCATGAGCAAACCCAAGCCGGCAAGCATTCAACGTATTTCCCCACTCTGCACCAAACGTGTGCGCGCCACTTTGAGGCTCGCCGCGAGTTTCTCCGGAAGGCGGCGCGTGATGGTTTCATAAGAGGGCATTTGCCGCGCGACCTCGGCGATGAACCGCGCCATGCCCAGCGCGTCAGCGACGTTGACGAATTCGGGTTCGATCCGCCCGCGCCCGCCGCAGTTATGGTAATTGCCGAGCGCCACGCAAACACCAACGGTCTGATAGCCCAGTCCTTGATACGCCGTGCCTTCGCAAGAGCCGCCGCTCATCAAGGCCCGCTGGAAGGAAAATGTTTTATCTTGCGCCGCGATTTCATTCGCCACTTCGGACAAAAACCGGGTTCCCGTCGAATCAAAGACCGCCGTGCGATCGCCGACGCGCAGGATCACGCCCTGCCCCATTTTAACCGCCGGCAGTTCGCGACTCGTCTCGAGCGAGATGACGAACGCGTCCTTCGGCAGCAAGTCGCCGCCCGCCACCGCGAGCGCGCCGTGGTAGCCGACTTCCTCGGCGCGCGAGATGACGCCGATGACGTTGCCCGGCGACGCGCTCCGCTTCAAGTCCGCCATCGCGGCGAGAACCGCAGCCACGCCAATCAAATCGTCGCACGCGCGCCCAACAATCAAGCCGTCGCGCAAAGCGAAATCCTCCAGTTCCCACACGGCGAATGTCGGCGGTTCGGACAGCGGCGTCGCGGCTGAAAGCACGAAGGTTTGTTCGCGGCCGAGATGCTTTTCCAAAACGGCGGCGGTTCCGCCCGGCATCAGCCGAACCGGAATCCCTTTGTCGAAAAACGACTCCGGCACACCGCCGAGAAATCGCGCGGCCCAGCGGTTGTCCGCCATTGGTTTGAGGATTTCAAACGCGGGATGATCGAGATGCGCGGCGAGCGCGACCGGGCGGACGTCGCGCGCCGTTTGCAATCGCACGAGCACGTTGCCGAATTGATCTCGCTCGTGCTGCAAGCCAAGCTCGTCGCAGATTTTTTCGCACTCGGCGCGCACGAGGCTCTCGTGATACGGCGCGGCCGGGCACGACATCAATCGGCGGGCCAGTTCGCAGAATTCGGTGGCGTCCATGAGTGGGTCGGCGCGTCAGCGCAGAAACATTTCCGCGGCGGCATCGGCAAAGCGAAGACCGGAGGCGGTCAGGTGGAAGCGATCCGGTTCGCGCCGCCCCCAGCCACGATCAACGAGTTGATTCATTTCCCTCGACCAATCGCGCGGCAAATCGAAACCGGTGGCGGCGGCAAATTGTTGGAACGGCCAGCCGACATTCATGCGCAGGCCGAAAGCCGCGATTTCGCCGGCGCGTCGCAGCGGGGGAAGTTCTTCGCGCGATTCGATGGCGCGTTTTCCTTTTTCCAATTGCTCGCAGTAGAGTTGCGTGTTCGCCCAGTTCTTGGTGCGCACTCCGCGCACGTAACCGGCCGCGCTCGGTCCCAAACCGTGGTAATAACCGCCGCGCCAATAGTTGATGTTGTGCTGGCAGGCGAAGCTCGGCACGCCATCCGGGGTCGAACTGGTCGTGCGCGCAAAGTTCGCCACCGTCTGTCCGGGAATGGCAAACATGAGGTCGAGGTTGAGGTTGGCGAAACCGGCCGCGCGCAAAATGTCAAACGACCGGAAGACCATTTCGCGGCTATGCACGCGGCCGAGGCGGTCCAGCAAATTTTCGTCCAGTGATTGCACGCCCATCGAAATACGGTTGACGCCGGCGGCGCGGAGCAGTTTCGCCTTGTCGAGCGAGACGGTGGCAGGATTGCATTCGACGGTCCATTCCTCCGCGCTGGCCAGACCAAGCCGCTGCATGGCGGCAAGAATCTGTTCCCATTGTCGCAGATTGAGCAGTGATGGAGTCCCGCCGCCAAAAAAAATCGTGCGTGGCCGCAGATCGGCGGCGACGAATTCCAATTCGCGAATCAGCGCGGCGACGTAACGGTTGATGAGTGCGCCCTCGGCCGCTTCGGAAAAGAAAGCGCAGTATTCACACTTGTGCGCGCAGAAAGGCACATGCACGTAAAGGCTTTCGATGGGTTTATCGACCGGCAAAATCACGGAGCGACCGTAGCCGAAGCCAGGCCGGATCAAAAACTTATTTCGTGCGGCAGCGGCGCGGCGAACAGGATTGGCCGCGCCTCAAAGCCGTGGCGCGTGGCGCGCCGGTCGGTGAGGCCGCGGCGCGTGGTGAGGTCGGGATGCGCGCGGGGGAGGCAGTGGGGCAGAGTGAGGCGGATTTTCCGAGCGCGTCACGTTCTGGGCTTTGAGTCCCTTGTCACTTTGGATTAGTTCGTAGGTGACTTGCTCCCCTTCGGCAAGCGTGCGGAAGCCGTCTCCCTGAATGGAACTGTAGTGGACAAACACGTCGGCGTCACTTTCGTGCTCGATGAAACCGAAGCCTTTTTTGTTATCGAACCACTTTACTTTGCCGCTGGCCATAACTGCTCCTGATGTTGGTTGAACGCCCTTTGCGCTCCCGAGGGCAAAAAGCATTTTCCGATCGTTCGGCAAATGCTTTTAAATGCACATCAAGTGGCGTTCATACGTTTCGGGGTCGAAGGGAGTAAACGGACGGTCGTCATCGTCGTCAAGCCTTAGTTCAAAATTCTCCGCTGGGATTTTTCACAAAAAAATCGCCCGCCGCCCGCCCGTCATCAATTCGGCAACCGGGACGAAAATTATCAACCCGGATAGCCGCCACTGATGAAGTTTTCGAGTTGGTGAATCGTCGAGCTTTGCGCCGAGATGATCCAGTTCACCAAGTCGCCGATCGAAACCACGCCCACAACGACGTCGCCGTCGAGCACGGGCAAATGGCGCACGCGGTTTTCCGTCATCAACTTCATGCAATCGGTGACTGTGTGCCGGGGCGTCGCCGAGATGACCGGCGTGGAAACAATCTCCTGCACGGATGTCTGCTTGGAGACCCGCCCCTTGAGGACGACTTTGCGCGTGTAATCGCGTTCGGAGATGATGCCAATCAAGCGATTGCCCGACAGCACGAGCAGCGCGCCCACATTTTTATCCGCCATCAAAGCAATGGCGTCGAACACGGTCGTTTCCGGCGCCACGGACCAAATTTGAGCGCCTTTATTCCTGATGATTTCGCCGATGGTGCCGGT
>JACPZS010000081.1 GCA_016195385.1 Verrucomicrobiota bacterium | reverse complement strand
ACGGCGCGCCGTGATCCTGCAAGCCGATGTAGCCGAGCTGGGGATGATTCTTGTAAGCGATGTCGAATTTGTGCGGCGAGCCGTCGGGCCGCTTGTTCGGTTCCGTGAATTTGGCGAGATCGACAGAGTTCACTTTTTCTCCGTTCAGCACAAGCTCGATGAGCGCGTCCCGGCAGGTGGCTTCAAGATGATTCCATTCGCCCACGGGACGCATGGCGTTGCGCAGGGGCTTCGACAAATCGTAAAGCGCGCCGGTATCGACGAAGCCAGCACCTTGCGTGTCGTCGATGGCAATCTCGAGGCCGTTGAAGCCGACGTCTTTGCCGGGCCGCGGCGTGAGCGAGGCCGTGCGGATGAAGACGCCACTGTTGCAATGCGGCGTGATTTTGAAATCGAGCGCGAGCGTGAAATTCGACCACTGCTGAGTATGGACGAGCATATAATGTCCGGCGCGAAAGGGATTGAGCGCGCCGTCCTGAACTGAGGTTCGCGGCGTAGAATGATCGCTGTTCATCCAGCCGGCGTGTGTTTTGCCGTCGAAGAGCAGAAGCCAGCCCTCGCGTGTCTCGGCCTCGGTGAGCGTGTTGTCGGGAGCGGGCGCGATTTTTTTCACACGGATATTACGGTAGCGGATGAATTGTTTCGTGAAATCGCCCCCGCCATGAACCTGCAACGCGATGCCGCCTTGGGCCGGATGCCGCACCTCGATCTCCTGCCATTCGCAAAACTTCACGCCGTTGATCCACGTAGTGATTTGCGGCGGATTGCCGACAATGCGGGCGCGCAGTTCGTTCCATTGGCCGTGCCGCCAGAATTGCGGCCACGCGTCCGGCCGCACCGGCAGCGACGGCGGCGCGGGCGAAGTGATTTCAACGATGTCGGTGACTTTGTCGCGAAAACTGAAATTGCGCACGCTCGGTTTGCCGCCGAGTCCTTCGCCATAGACGCCCATCAAATTTCCGCCAGCGTGATAATCAATCATCGCCTGCCACGCCCTGCCGTCCTCGGTGCTGCGCAGGAACAACCCGCTGTCCGGCCCGAAATCATTGTTCATTTCCAGCGCGACTTCGAAGTCGCGGAACGGCTCGTCCGTGATGATGATGCCGCCGTTGCCGGCGATGTCCTGCGTGCCTGTGATCGCGCCGTCCGCAACGACCCACCGTCCGCCAGTTTGATTTTTACTGGCGCGGCTGTGGCCGGTCTTCGCGCTCACATGCCAGCCGTTCAAAGTCTTGCCATCGAAGACGGGCGTGAAGCCGTCTTCCGCCGGGACGATGACGCGGGTGAGAGCGAGAACCAGCGGTACGGCGAGCAGATGAGTTTTCATAGGATGATGATTCATAGCGCAGCGGAGCGGAGTTGCCAAGCATCGCTTCTCGCGTGAGACAAGCCCATCATGAAGCTGAATGCGGCATTGAAAGCGCAGCCGAAAAAAAGTTCCATTTGCGGAAGTGATCAAAACCGTGCCAAAGATTTTCCTGACCGCTCACTGGAAACATCTGGCGATGCTGAATTACGAGATCGAGCCATCGGCGCTCGCACCCTTCGTTCCAGCGGGAACTGAGCTTGAACCATGGAATGGCAAGATGCTCGTCTCGGTCGTCGGTTTTTTATTTTTGGACACGCGCGTTTTCGGAGTTCCGATTCCGTTTCACCGGGACTTTGAGGAGGTCAACCTTCGCTTCTATGTCCGGCGGAAAGCCGAAGATGGCTGGCGACGTGGCGTGGTCTTTATCAAAGAAATCGTTCCGCACGCGAGCATCGCGTTCGTAGCGCGGAAGATTTACCACGAGCCATACGTCGCGCTGCCGATGGCGCACCGAATCGAAGGCACGCCTGGCCTCTTGAAATCGGTCGAATACTCCTGGCGCTCCGGCGGCCGGCCAAACACGCTAAGACTGGCCGCGCGTGGCGAAGCACAGCTTTTGCGCGAAAGGTCGGAGGCGGAATTTATTACCGAGCATTATTGGGGCTACAACGCGCAACGTGACGGATCAACGCTGGAGTATCGCGTTGAACATCCGCGTTGGCACGTTTACGAAACAGGGGAAGCGTATTTCGATTGTGACGTGGCCAATTTCTATGGCGTGCGATTTCGCGACAGCTTGAGTTGTAAACCAGCGTCGGCTTTTCTGGCGGAAGGATCACTCATTACGGTTTATCGAGGAAGGCGGGTGGCACCGTGAAACAGGTTGTTGAAAATCGGCGGACTGGCAAAAATATTCGCCTGAGTACCAAGTAAACAAGGTTGTCAGCGAGGGAAACTTGTAGCACTGTGCGTCAACATCAAAGTGATGACGTCAAAGAGTCAGTCGTTGAAAGGCCAGTTCCTGCTCGATGGCGGCAAATTGCGCGGCTCGTATTTCAACCGAACGGTCGTGCTTATCTGCCAGCACGATTCCGAGGGTGCGTTTGGTTTGGTGCTCAACCGGCCAAGCGATCACGCGGTCGGTGAAATGATCGTCGCCGATCTGCCAGACGCATTGAGGAACGCGGCGCTGTTTTCGGGAGGTCCGGTGCAACCAGCGGCGTTGAGTTATTTGCTCACAGACACATTCATCCCCGATGCGAACGTGATGAGCAATCTCACCCTGGGCCATTCACTCGACACGCTTGTCGAGTTGAGCGAAGCCTATTCAACCTCGCAGCAACTGCGGATTTTTGCGGGCTACGCAGGGTGGAGCCCCGGACAACTCGAAGCTGAGATGAAACGCGACGCTTGGTTGATTCATCCCGGATCGATTGATTTGATCTTCAACACTGCTCCGAAGGAACTCTGGCGAACTATCCTTTATCAGATGGGATGGGAGTACCGATTGCTCGCCGATGGTCCCGACGATCTTTCTTTGAATTAGTCGTGCAGTGCCGGGCGATGCGTGCGAATGCGCGGCCTGCGCCGATCACGGAGACAGCCCGACAAATCTGCAAGCATTTATCGCCTTTTCAAAGAACCTGCCGAAAACGGAGGCTTGAAACAATTTGAAAGATTCTTCTTTACGACACATTGAGTTGTGTTTAGAAGATACATAGCACCCAATTCGTAGTGGGGGTCTTGTTAGGCACAGACGTATGACTCAAGTCCATGAGCCGACTGTTGCAAGTAAACAGTCCCGCATTCGAGTAAGAACCAAGCCGCTTGCTCAAGCCAATAGTCTGCCCACCGTGGAGACGACAGTGGCGGCGGAAATGAAGCAATCCCCCTCGCTTGCTCCGGCCGATATGCAAGTCAGACCGACGGTTCGCACGCTTCAACAAGTAATCGCATCAACTCAGACTTCGACCCACAAAAGCGCCGTCGTTTTCGTCAGTGGACCATTTTCAAAACCAAAATCGCCTTTGGAATTTCCAGATAAGAATGACTTCGAGGAATTTGAATGGCGGATGGGCCTTTGATAGCGCGGTTCGATCTTCCTTTCACTCGTGCTCCTCGAAGCGTCGGCTGGCGCGCGGGAAAGAGAGTTCGTCAAACGGGAAGATCCCGTTCAGAGTGAAGTCAAACTGGTATCTGCGGAAAAGACGACGCTCCCTTTGATGACTGTGGCGAATAGTTTCGCTCGTTGATTGATGAGGATTAGATCGGCGTCATTGCCGGTACGCAATGTTCCTTTTTTTTGTTCGCCGATGATCCGTGCCGGAACGCAGGTGCTCATCTTAAGAACAGTGCTCAACTCAAAACCCCAGTCCAGGTAGTTTTGGATCATGGCCAGCAGCGGCGTTGCGCTGCCGCCGAGCGGTGGAGTGCCGTCCATTGAACCACTGCCAGAAATCACCAGGCGATTTTTTTTGAGGATGATTTTCAGCCCGCCTTGCAGATAATCCCCCGGAGGACAACCCGCAGCCGGGCACGAGTCACTAACAATGGCGATCGCGTCCGTGCCGCGCGACGCGAGGATCACGCGAATCATTTCGACGGGCACATGGTAACCGTCTGAAATGATTTCTCCGCTGAATGCGGCATGGGACAGCAATGCCCCCATGCCCATCATTTCGGTTCCCAGCCAGCCGTCTGGACGCGTTTTGCGCTGCGGCCAATCAATGGCGTTGTTGGCATGAACGAAATGGCGCGCCCCGCAAGCGGCGGCGCGACGGATCTCCAGCATGGTGGCGCGTGTGTGGCCGATGGCGGGCACGCAGCCGCGTTCGTGGAAGAAGCGACAGAAGTCAACCGATCCCTTGCGTTCGGGAGCGTGAGTGAAGACGCGGATCAAGCCGCGCGATAGTTTCCAAAACTGCGCATACTCATTCTGATCAGGATCACGCAGGCACTCAAGCTTGTGCGCGCCCCGTTTATCGGGGTGGAAGTACGGCCCTTCGACGTGGATGCCCAAAAAATTAGGATGCAACTCTCCGGCGGCGGACTGGGCGGCCAGCGTTGATAGCGCGTGACACATTTTTTCGTGCGTTTCGGTCATGACGGTCGCGAGCATCGCCGTCACGCCGTTTTCCGCATGGAAGCGTAGCGCCACGTTGTTTCCTTTCGGATCGCCAGCGACGAAATCGTGCGTCAGCGCGCCATGGTTGTGGATGTCGATCAATCCGGGCGCGAGAATTAAGTTGTGGCAGTCAACAATTTTAGTCGCTCGTGGCAGATGATCGGCCTCGGCTTCGATCCAGATGCGCGCGATGGAGGAGCCGCTCGTGAGCAAAGCTCCCGGGGCGATGAAGTCGGGAAACGCAAGCCGGCAATTTGTGTAAAGCGCGTGTGAACTGACTCTTGTTTTCATAATTGGGCATCGACCATCCAGCGCGTGGCGCTGGTGACAATGATTTTAGCTGCGGGATGCACCTTGTCGATTCGATAGAATGCCAGATTAAGCCGTGCCGACGTCGAACGAGTTCGCCGGGGCTTGAGCTAAAGAAGGGGACGCATTTGCCGATTCAATGTAAAGCAATTGAGGATAACGAACGGGCAAACAACGGTGAGTTGTTGTGGCGTGAGTTGCCGAGAACTCAATGAGTTGTTGATTGACAAATTGGAATTGGAAGCTTGACGGAAAAAATGGGCTACTATTTAATTATACATCTTGTAAACGACAGGGCTGTCCGAATACCAGCGCGATGGATTGCGTTCCGCAGATTCAGCCGTTGCCCCAAATTCAGCAAATATTAACACCATGCAAACGAACGAAGTACACGAACCACAGACCAAGAAAATCGGAATTCCCAAGCGCCAGGCGGTCAATCTTGCGCAGGGAGATCTCGTGACGATGGAACCGCTGAAGCAAGGCGAGGCGCTTCCGTTAGTTGTCCAACCTAAATCTGCCAACGTCAACTTGGCTGATTGGGCGCGGGAAAACCGCGATCTGGTCGTGAACAAACTTTATCAACACGGCGGCGTCCTCTTCCGGGGCTTCGGTTTAAAGACGCCATTGGAATTTGAAAAGGTCGCCTCCGCGCTGGCTGGCGATCTTTTCGGCGACTATGGCGATTTGCCCCGGGCGTGCGCCGCGAGTGAAAAAATTTATCAATCCACGCCCTACCCGCCGGACAAATACATTCTCTTCCACAATGAAAGCTCGCATCTGCCGAAATGGCCGATGAAGCAATTCTTCATGTGCCTGTTGAAATCCAAGGAAGGCGGCGAGACTCCGATTCTGGACTGCCGCAAAGTCGCTCAGAAAATGGACCCCAAGCTGCTCGAAGTTTTCCGCGCGAAAGGTCTCATGTACGTTCGCAATTTCATCGAAGGCGTGGACGTGAGTTGGCAGCAATTCTTCCACACCGACGATCGCTCCAAAGTGGAAGCCTCCTGCCGCGGCGAAGGCATGGACTGCGAATGGTGGGGCCCGAACAATCTGCGCATCCGCCAGCGCGGGCCTGCCGTCGTCAAACACCCCAGGACAGGCGAGACGATTTTCTTCAATCAGGTCCAGTTGCATCACACCGCGTGTCTGGATCCGGAAACCCGCAGTTCACTGCGAGCGCTTTTCAAAGAAGACGAAATGCCGCGCAGCGTTTATTTTGGGGACGGCACTCCGATTTCCGACGAGATCATGGATCAACTCAACAAACTTTTTTGGGAGCTTGCGGTGGTGGCGCCGTGGGAGGAAGGCGACATGATCATGGTTGACAACATGCTGACATCTCACGCGCGCAATCCCTACGTCGGCCCGCGGAAAATTATCGTGGCGATGGCGGAATTAATCAACGCCACCGATCTCCGAAACTGAAGCCGTCTCTGTCTCCACAAAAAAGTCGCTTTATTTATGCAGAACACCGCTGGATTTCGCCTTTCGCCGCAACAAAGCCAACTCTGGTTTCACCAGCAGGAAGATGCGGCCAGTTTTTGCGCGCAGTGCGCGATTTTGATCGAAGGAAAGTTCGACAAAGGTGCCTTGCAGGCGGCCCTGGCCAGCGTCGTGGCACGGCACGAGAGCCTGCGCACCTCCTTCCAACGGCGCGCGGGAATGAAGCTCCCGCTCCAGATGATTGGTGAACCGGCGTCAATCGTAATCGCGGAATCTGATTGGAGCGCATTACCAGCAACGGAACATTTGACTAAGCTTGAGCAAGCGATGATCGAACAACGGCGCGGCGCGGCCGATCTTTCCACGGCAGCGCCACTTCAAGCCACGCTGTGTTGTCTTACGCCGGAAAAGCATGTTTTGTTGTTGAGCCTGCCAGCGCTTTGCGCCGATGGCCTTTCGTTGAATTATTGCGCACGCGAGCTGGCGCATTTTTATGCGGGTGGAGGCGTGGACGCGCAAATAACGGCGGAGCCGCTTCAGTATGCGGATTTTTCTGAATGGCAAAACAGTCTGCTCGAAGGCGATGACGAAGATGCTCGCGCGGGGAAAGCGTTTTGGAGCAAACGAGCGAATGAAGATACACCGCCGCTGGCCTTGCCGTTCGCGCGCAAGCCGGCGCGCAATACAAAATGGGTTCCCGACTCCATCAAGATTCCACTGCAGGCCACAACTTCCTCGGGCGTGGAAGCCCTGGCAAAAGCGCAAAGCACGACTCCCGCGCTCGTCTTATTCACGGGCTGGAATGTTTTGCTCGCTCGATTGTCGGGACAGCAAAACCTCGCCGTCACTTTCACGCCGTTGGAGAGAAATCACGAAGAAGTTCTCGGAGCCGTCGGCTTATATGCGCGAGCTTTACCGGTGGCTGTTGAATTGGACGGCGCGTTGACGTTCACGCAAGTTT
>JACPZS010000106.1 GCA_016195385.1 Verrucomicrobiota bacterium | reverse complement strand
GTGATCCAAGCCGCCCAGAACCTGAATTTGGTGACGAAGCTTTTCGAGCGGCAGCATCGTGCGGCTCAATTCAAAATCCTTGCCTTCGCCTTTCGGCCACCACGCGTCTTGAATCGCTCCGTTTGGAAAATAAACGAACGCCATGCGCAACGGCGCGCCGGTGGCTGAAGTGGCGAGTGCTCCGGCGCCGCCAGGTTCGGCGGCGAGCAATCGCATCGGTCGCAGCGAATCGAAGGCGGGCAAGGCCAGGCACGCGCCGAGTCCACGGAGAAAATGGCGGCGGTTCAAACTGGCGAAGCGTTGCGCGGCGAGTTCTGGAGCCAGGGGAAAGTTCGTTTTCATAATTTTGATTTGGTCACACTCGCGGAAGCAGTCGGCCCGGCCGGTTTGGTCGCCGGCGACAGCGGAGCGGTGCGCCGCTTTTGAAAAGGCGTTGACTCCACAATGCCGAACAGAAGCGCCGAGAATCGGCCTTCGGCGTTTTCCAATCGAGCGACAATCTGATCCACAGTTTCCACATCGTAGTATTCCATGCCACGCCCCAGCGCGTACGTAAGCATTTTTTCGGTGAGACAGCGATAGAAATCTTGCCGGTGCCCGGTCGCCAGAATTCGTTTGAGCGCGCGCACGTCGTTGAATGTTTCGCCGGTGATCAATTTACCCGCGACCTCAATCGTCTGGCCGCGCTCCTTCTCGCGCTGCATCCCCATCGCGTTGAAATTTTCCAGCGCCAGACCGAGAGGATCCATCCGGTTGTGGCACGAATGGCAGAGCGGCTTTTCGCGATGAAGCGCCAGGATTTCCTTTAACGTCGGCTCGCGATCTTTGAAAGTTTTTTCCGCGTCTTCGAGCGGGGGAATGTCGGGCGGTGGCGGCGACGGCGGCGCGCCGAGGATGTTGTCCAGCAGGAACAGGCCGCGCTTGACGGGCGAAGTGCGCGTCGGATTGGAAGTGACCACCAGCACCGCACCCTGAGTGAGCAAGCCGCCGCGCGCTGAATCGGCCGGCAGCGTGACGCGGCGCATTTCGGTGCCGACGATGTTCGAGATGCCGTAATGCTTCGCGAGCTTTTCGTTGAGAAAGGTGTAATCACTGTCGAGTAATTCGAGCGCGCTGCGATCCTCGCGGGCGACATGCGCGAAGCACATCTCCGTTTCCTGGCGCATGGCGCGGCGCAGCGGTCCGTCCAGCTCCATCGTCGCGCGAAAGAACTTCCGGCGGACGGCGGCTTCGCGTTCTTGTTCGGCTTTTTGCTCCGGCGTGGGGTTCGCTGGTCGATTCGTGCCGCGATTCTCCTGCTGCTTGCGGATCTGCTGCCGCAACCGTTCAAGCTCCTTTTCCTCGCCGTTGTCACGCGCCAGCACCGCCCGAGCGTTGATGTCGATGCCGTCCACGTCGCGCACTTGCAGCCACTGGCCGGTGAAATTCTGCATCAGCGCGTCGGACTTCGCACTGGCCAACATGCGCCGGACTTGCGTCGATAAATTTTTCCGAAGCTGGTCGCGCTCGGCGAGACGGAATAATTCCTCGTCCGGCAGCGTGGACCACAGGAAATACGAAAGCCGCGTCGCCAGCGCGTACTCGTCGATGAACGCGCTGGCCACCGTAGCGCCGCCGGACTGCGTTTCTTCCACGCGAAAAAGAAATCTCGGCGACGCCAGCACCGCGACCATCGCCTGCGCGACGCCGTCCTCGAAGCGCTTGCCCGGCTGGCGGTAAACTTCTTCCGCGATCGCCGCCAGTCGTTCGCCGCTCGCTGGATCGACGGGCCGGCGAAAAGCTTTGGTGGCGAATCGCGCCAGAAGTTCGCGCGCGTATTTACGCCGTCCAGCCGTGGACGCCGGAACATCTTTGGTGAAGAACAATTCAAAATTCTTCGGCCGCCCCCACTGGCGTTCATCGAGCGGCCCTTGCACTTTCACCGAGAGCAAACGCAAATCCAGCGAGTTGACTTTTTTTTCGGCGGGCACGAGCGGCTCAAGCTCCAGCGCCAGTTTGTGTTCGCCCGGTTTCCATTTCTCCGGCAGCTCGAAGCGGAATTTTTTGTTGCTCTGCCAGCCGAATTCGTGCCGGAAGATTTCGCGGTCGGCGGCTTTGAAGATCACGTTGCAACGGCCGGGATCGAAATCGAATTGCCCTGCGATTTCGAGTTCCAGCACGACGCGATAATCTCCGGGCAGCTCGGCGCGAAACACGTTCGTTACCGTTGCCGCTTTGTAAAAGGTGAGCCGATCGCCGTTGTTCGTCGCGTCGGCGGTGTTGCGGAATTCTTTGCCGGGAATGTTCTTCTCCTTCACGGCCTTGGCCACGCGCGGTACCGCGCCTTCGACAATCGTCTCGGCGGCTTGCATATATTTTTCCAGCAGCATCGGCGACACGGACAACACGTCGCCGATGTTGTCGAAGCCGTAGCCGGTGTCGTCGGGCGGGAACTCGTCATCGACTTTGAAGTCGAAGCCCATCAAGTCGCGGATCGTGTTGTGATACTCGACGCGATTGAGCCGGCGCACGGTCACGCGGCCGGGATCGGGATCGTGCGCGTTGATGCCAAAGGCTTCGTATTTAATCCACCGCTCCAACTTGGCCTGTTCTTCCGTCGAAGGTCGCGGCTTTTTCTCCGGTGGCATGAGGCCGGCGCGCAGATTTTTCAGCGCCGCGAACCACAAATCGCGCTTGCCAAGCAAGTCGTCGTCCGATTTGAACTCATCAAAGGCAACGCCGCCTTTCTTCGCGCCATCGCCGTGGCAATCGAAACAATACTTGCTGAGAATCGGCTGAACCTCATTTTTGAAATGCGCGGCGGCGGGAAGTTCCGCGCCGTGGAGCCGTGCTCCCCACGCTATCAGCACGAGCAAAGTGGCTGGCCAAGTCCAGGCTCCATGCGGATTAGAATGAGCGGACTCACGTTCGCTGCTCGGGGGTTCACGGGTGGCTTCGACCGCCAACGAATGGACGCGCAGCAGGGCCATGAATCTCCGGCTAAGGCAAAAAGATGGCGGCAATAAAATTGAATCTTCTTGCCGCCATTTTTTTGCCTTGAGGTTCATGGGTCTGGATCGTTGGGAATGGTTAGATGCGGCGCATGGTTAAAGAATACTTCCTGTTGGTTTCAGGGCAAGCGCAGAAGCGCCAACGATCCAAGCTCAACGACCCGGCCCACGAGCCAGCTCAGCCAGTCTGGCCCGACTAAATTCTTTACTGATTCTCTATCGATTTCCCAATCGACTGGAATATGAAAGCAGGTCTTCATGACGATGGCTCCAGGCTGAAAAAATTCAAAGCCTAAATTCAGACCCTGAGCGAGCCACGGAACGCCCTGGCGGCATAGTAAGACTGCGCGCCGTTGTGACCTACGAAGACGCGGCCGTAGCGGCGATCGCAATAGAGCGCGCCGCCGAGTTTTCTAATATCAGAAGGTGTTTTCACCCAGCTCGACGTCTTCGTATCGAAATCTCCCAGTTTCTGCAGCTCTTGATATTGTTCTTCCGTTAAAAGCTCAATGCCCATGGCCGCGGCCATGTCCATGACGGTATTTTTCGGTCGATGTTCCTTCCGCGATTCCAGCCCTTCCCGGTCGTAACAAACGCTGGTGCGGCCTTTGGGACTTTCCGCGGAACAATCATAAAAAACGTATTCGCCAGACTTTTTATCCTGACCCACCACATCCGGTTCGCCGCCGGTGCGTTCCATTTCCTGGAGCGACCACAGTTTTTCCGGATTGCCTTCCAGCCTGGCCTGCACTTTGGCCCAATCCAGACCTTTATGACGGTTCATATTTTTGTCAAAACGGGCTTTCAACGCTCTCAGTAGTTCTTCACGTTGTTCTGGGGACAACGCCCTTTTTGTTTCAACGCTTTTCATATAGGTGGCCTTTCCCCGATTTGGCGGACAGTCTTGCTACTCTGGAATCTCGGCCTCGACGAGCTTGGCCAGCAGAATGAGCGACTCTTGCCAGCCAAGATAACATGCCTCGGCGGGGATGACGCCGGGCACGCCCTCTTGCACGACGCTCAACTCAGTCCCACACGAAATTTGCTTTAACGCAACGGTCACTTGGATGACACCAGGCAAGTTCGGGTCATCAAATCTGTCCGTGTAGCGAATGCGCTCGTGCGGAATCAACTCAAGATACTCCCCATCGAAGGAAATGCCTTTGCCGGTCGTGAAGTTGGTGAACGACATCTTGAAGCTGCCGCCTACCTTCGCATCCAGGTGGTGAACCCTGCCGGTGAATCCATTTGGCGGAAGCCACTTGCTCATGGCGTCTGCATCAAGAAAAGCCCGATACACTCTTTCTGGTTTCGCGCGCAGGACGCGGTGAAGTCGGATGGTGTGTGTTGTCATGGCCTTTGTTCTTTGGCGTTTCGTTACTGGTGTCGTTGACTGGGGACGCGTGCTGCCGCTTAACAGCTTGCTGAAATACTCTCGGAAGATTTGAACACTGGCGAAACGGACGGGTCAGAGAACCATGCGTGGAAAACCTCAAGCCCAGCCGGAGTTTCTGACGACCATCAACCTGAACCAGCGTGTCCCCGCCGACCAT
>JACPZS010000105.1 GCA_016195385.1 Verrucomicrobiota bacterium | reverse complement strand
CAAGCTCGCGTACGAATTGCTCAACGCTGGCGACAGCGAAAAATCCGTTACGCAGTTCAATCTGCTCCGCGAGTTCATAAAAACCAACCACGTCGTGCTTACCGACGACCGGCTGTCGCTCGTCGAAATGAACACTGCGCTCGCTTATCTACGGTTGGGGGAACAAGAGAATTGTCTGCTGAATCACACGATCGACTCGTGCCTGATGCCGATCCAGTCTGGTGGTTTTCACAAACTCCCGCGTGGATCGCGAGGTGCGATAGAAATTCTTCAAGAGCAGTTGAAGAAAGATCAAAACGATCTGCGCGCCGGCTGGCTGCTCAATCTCGCCTACATGACGCTCGGCGAACATCCTGACAAAGTGCCGCCGCAGTTTTTGATCCCACAGAAGGTTTTCGCCTCCGAGTACGACATCAAACGCTTCCCCGACGTCGCGCGCGGCCTCGGCCTCGATCTGAACGATCTCGCCGGCAGCGTCGTCATGGACGACTTCGACAACGACGGCAATCTCGACCTGATGATCTCGGCGATGGGCTTGCACGATCAGCTCCGTTTTTTTCACAACAACGCGGACGGCACGTTCACCGAACGCACAGCCGAAGCGGGCCTGCTCGGTGAAGTCGGCGGGCTGAACATGGTGCAGGCCGACTACAACAACGACGGTTTTCTCGACGTGCTGATTCTTCGCGGCGCGTGGTTCGAGAAACAGGGGCATCATCCCAATTCGCTCCTGCGTAACAACGGCGATGGCACATTCGACGACGTAACGGAGCAGGCCGGCTTGTTGAGTTTTCATCCGACGCAAACGGCGACCTGGCTCGACTTCAACAACGACGGCTGGATCGACGTGTTCATTGGCAACGAGACCACGCCCGGCGACACGAATCACTGCGAGCTTTTTCGAAACAACGGCGATGGCACGTTCACCGAATGCGCGGCGGCGGTCGGACTCGACGCGCTCGGCTTGATCAAGGCCGTTCACAGCGGCGACTACAACAATGACGGCTGGCCCGACCTCTACGTTTCCTGCCGCGGCCAGCCGAATTATCTTTACCGCAACGATGGCCCGCAGAGCGCAGACAAATCGCCGAAAGGCGCGTGGAAGTTCACGAACGTCGCCCGCGATCTCGGCGTCGCCGCGCCCGTGATGAGTTTTCCCGCGTGGTTTTTCGACTACGACAACGACGGCTGGCTGGATATTTTCGTGTGCGGCTACGGCGTGAAAGGTGTGGGCAGCGTGGCGGCGGATTATCTTGGCCTGCCACACGGCGCCGAGCGGCCGCGGCTTTACCATAACAACGGCAACGGCACGTTCACCGATGTGACGAAGCAAGCTGGCATGTATCGCGTTCTGCTCGCGATGTCCGGCAACTTCGGCGATCTCGACAACGACGGTTTTCCCGACATTTACCTCGGCACCGGCTCGCCTGAATTGAACATGCTCATCCCGAAGCGCATGTTGCGGAACGACGCCGGCAAGCGCTTCCAGGACGTGACGACTTCCGGCGGCTTCGGCCATCTGCAAAAAGGTCACGGCATCGCGTTCGGCGATCTCGACAACGACGGCGACCAAGACATCTACATCTCGCTCGGCGGCGCGTACGAAGGGGATAATTACTACAACGCGCTGTTTGAAAATCCCGGTCATGGCAACGCGTGGCTCAAGCTCAAACTCGTCGGCGTGAAATCCAATCGCGCCGCGATTGGCGCGCGCATCAAAGTGAATGTGCAGGAAGCCGGCGAAAAACGCGCGATTTACAAGACGGTCAATTCCGGCGGGAGTTTTGGCTGTTCGCCGCTGCGGCAGGAATTTGGACTCGGCCAGGCCACCGCCGTCAACAGCGTCGAAATCTGGTGGCCGACTTCGGGCACAACGAACACCATTATCGGTCTCAATCGCAATCAGTGCTACGTCATCCGCGAAGGCGAGAACACGGCCACGCGGGTGGAATTGAAGACATTCAAATTTCCCAGCAGCGCCGCGCACGGCCAGCACGAACATCATTAACATCATTAAACCGCGCCGCGTGTTGCGTCGGCGCACTCCACAAGCAAAGCGCTGGCCGCGGCCGGCCGTTCATTGGCCCGGGATTCATGGCGGCGATTTTCCCTTGGCGCTGACTCGATAAAAAGAACGCAACGCCGGGCTGTTGGTATCGGTGAAAGTCAAGGTGGAGCCATCGAAGGCGACGGCGGCATTCGTCACGGGCTGCCACGGAGCGGCTTTGATTTCGAAGGCACGCCACAAGAAGTATTGCAATCCGGCGATCAAGTTTGCTTGCACGGAAAATTGACCGTCACGAAACCGTGGTCGGAAAGCATAAAACACGGGCTGCTGCGGCACGGGAATTCCGAGGTCGCCAGCGGATTGAGCGACCGTCTGGCCGACGAACTGTTGGAATCCACCGATGTCGGCACGAACATTTAAGAGTGTAAACTGAAGCGCCGGACTGGCGACCGAGGCCAGATGATCCCACGCGGTGTCGAGCTGATTGATCTGGGTTGGAGTGATGCGGACGGCGTTCGCGTCGCCCGCCAGAACGGCCGTGACGACTTGCTGAAAATTGGTTCCCACCGCGTGCAGATCCTGGGCCAGCGCCGTGTTCGTCGCCATCAAGCCGGCAATCTCAGCCGTGTGCGGCAAAAAGGTTCCCAGGAGCTGGCTCCCTTCCGGAGATTCGTTCATCATCGTGCGCAAGGAAAACATCGTGGACTGCGAGAGCGTTCCCGAAAAATGAGGAAACTGAATTTGTTTTTTGAAACCAATAACTTTGGCCGCCGGTGTCGTAAGCGTGAGTTCGATTTCGCGCGTGGGAAAATCATAAACCGCCGCAGCGAGCGGGCTGAATGTGCTGTTTCGAAAAGCCAGGCTTTGGAAAAGTGATTGCAGCGCCTGGCTGCTGGTCGATCCGGTGCAGGTGACTGTGAGCTTCGGCCCTTGAAAATCGGCCAGCGCGAATTCAACTCCGTTGAAACTGATCGCGCTGGTCTGGCTGTCGATGGGTCGCAGCCCGATCTGGCCGGTCGCATTGGTGCCGCGTTGGATTTCCACCGCGTCCACGTTGGGAGAGAAAACTTCGCTCATCCGCACGAAGACAGAGCTTCCCTGCCAATCAACCCCGCTGGACGCGGTCACGGCGGCCGTTGGATCAAGCACCAGTGTTCCTTTCAACGGATAAGTCGTGGCGGCTTCGGAGAAATGGACGCACGAAGAGTCGTTGGCGACGTTGTCGAGCCAGTCGCGAAGCACGATCGAACTCGATGACGCGTTGATGCTCTGCGATTCAATCAAGAAACTTCCGGAACCATCAGCCACGGAGAAGCGTGCGCCGAAGGTGGTGTTGGTCAAATTTCCAAACTGGGACTTCGCGTTCAGGATGCCGAATTGATCGCACGTCTGAATCGTCCGCTTCGCGTTGTTGGCCACATTCACCTCGAGGGTCGGCATTTGCAGGTTGATGGTGTCCGCCGAAAGCTGGTCAAAATCGTTGCGCCCGCGGATGAGCAGGCTCACTTTGGCGCCGGCTTGCAATTCCAGGAAATCAAATTTGAATTGTCCGGAAATGCGGTCACTGATGAACGCCTTTGAGATGAAACCCCGGCCGGTCAATTCGCCGCCAGCGATTTGAACACTTCCGGGAGTCAGGATGGTGCTCCCATACACTTCCATGCGCCCGGCCCGCTGCTCGCAAGTCACGTTGAACAACACTTCCTGAGCGTAGATGGCCAGCAGGCCGTTGTTGCGAAAATAGGTTTCGAGGGTAACCGTCGTGGCGCTGGGAAGAATGCGCACGGTCCCCGAGTTGATGATGAAAAAAGTCCGGCTGTTATCGGTGCGGACACTGGCCCCGTCCAACAAATCCAGTTGACCGGTCGCGCTGATGGTTAATTGAGCCGTGCCTTGCAACTCCAGCTTGCCGAGCAATTGCGATTTGCCGGCCAGAATCAATTCCCGAAAACCGCCCAGCACCACGCCGGTTCCCAACTCCGCCGTGCCCGTCGCCTGGATGGCGGGGCCATTGCCCGCCAGCGTTCCCGCGCGCCAGTCGAAATCGCCTTCGATGGTCATCGTGCCAACGCCGGTCAGCTGACCGGCTTGGGCGAAAGTAAAATTTCGAATTGTGACCGTGCGATCCAAGTTAATCGTCACCGGATGGGCGTCCCAAATCACATCGAAAACGTCGCCGTTGGCATTGTTCGGGATCCTGCCCGTGTCCCAATTGGCAGGATTGCTCCAGTCGCCATCCGTGCCGCCGATCCAGTGCGCCGTGAGTTGCGCGCCCGGAACAAACGGGCTGGTGGCGAGCAGCAAAAGCGTTGCGAGAGAACCCGCCGTCAAATTGAAACCGAGGGTGAGCGTTCGTTTGATTGCCAGCATACGATCCTTTCCACGAAGCTGAAAAACTCAGCTCGGTCGAATGGTTTGATTGATGGTCGGAGCAAATCAGCGATTTCAAAAACGATCAAGCCCATTGTGGCGGACTTCCGGATTGGGGAAGCGCGCCGGCGTCTTGCTGGCAGATGGCTGCTTTCAAATGTTTCAGAATTTCGCTGGCAACCTGGGCGTTGTAACCGTGCTTCGAACGCGCTGTGAAACTCGACGAGGAACGCGTCGCCAATGGTTTTGATCTCGGTGCCGTTGAACCGCGGGAAGAGCGGCCGCAAGAGCGCGCTGTAGCCGACCATGTCCGTGAACCTGGTCACGGCAAGCTTGCGCTGTTCGGTGTTGGAGCTCATTTGTCGAGGCCCACCTTTTTTAGCAGCGCTTGGAAGCGCGGCTCGTTGCGCACGCTGTCGTAAGCCCGAGTAACCTTGAGTTCCCAAAGACCTGGCTCTAACTGCGCATAACCTTTCTCCAACCAATCCAAAGCTTTCTCCTTTTCGCCGAGAGCGAGATAAATAATCACACGATATCCTGGTGCGACATATCGCTGCTTTGCCAAGTCTTCCAGTTGACGCAAAACTTGTTCGGCTTTGGCACGGTCGCCAAATATGGCGTACGCATAGCCTAAACCGGAGTCTACCCACGGCATATCCGCGATAGACTTGGCCTTTTGGAACTCAGCAATAGCAGATACTGTGTCCCCCTTCCACAACATGCACCACGCTAGAATAAAGGTGGCGTGAAAATAATTCGGATCCAGTTTTAGCGTTTTGCGCAGTTGCACAATTGCGTCGTCATATCGGCGCGCTGCTTGAAGCTGCCATCCCAGATCGCCGTTTATCATGGTGGAGAGAGGCTCCAGTTCCAAAGCCTTCTGTTGTTCCACCGCTGCCTCATCGAAGCGTTCGAGACACGTTAATATCCAAGCATATTGGTCGTGAGCCAAAGCCAGCTTGGGGTTCAGTTCAATTGCACGCTGGATTTCATTTTCGCTCCCTCGCCAATCGAACAATCCGAGTAGGGAAAGTCCCATCGAAAGGTGAGCATCGGCAAGATCGGGATCCAGTGCCACAGCCTTCCGCGCCATTTCATTTTGTTTGGCCCAGGCCTCCTTGCCCGGCATTACCTGTCCCCACATGGATCCGTAGTCGTCTGCCAGTCCGCAGTAGGCAAGGGCGTAGTTTGGATCTAGTTGGAGAGCTTGGTTGAAATAATCGATGGCGGTGCTCCATCCTTGTTCGGTCACCTTGGCGAAATGGTAACGGCCCAGCAAATAGAGCCGGTAGGCTTCCGTGTTCTCGGTCGGCTTCTTCGCCAATGCGCGCGTCTCTTCGACGCCAAGTTGGATTTTCAAGGCCGTCGTGACCTTCTGTGCCACGTCGCTCTGGATGGCGAAGATGTTCGTCATGTCGCGATCGTAGGTCTCCGACCAGAGATGAAACCCATCGGCCACGTTGATGAGTTGCGCGGTGATGCGCAGTTGATTTCCCGCCTTGCGCACGCTGCCTTCCAGCACGGCGTTGACGTGCAGTTGCTCGCCCACTTTGCGGAAGATGTCCTGCTCGTTCTTGCCTTTGAAGGAAAAGCAGGAACTGCGTCCCGGCACGCGCAGTCCTTTTACCTTGGTCAGCACATTGAGCAATTCCTCCGTCATGCCGTCGCTCAAATACTCGTCGGCCTTGTCCGCGCTCATGTTCACGAACGGCAGCACGGCGATGGATTTCTGGTCGGCGGCGGGCGCCGCGCTCGGCGCGGCCGGCGCAGTCGAAGCACCCGGCGAACTCGCCACCGGCTTCGTCGCCTGGCCGGATTGATGAACAAGCCACCAGCCGGCTCCGACCACAAGCAACACGACGACGGCGACGGCGGCCAAAGCCAGCGCGCCCGTCCGGTTCGGCGAGGCGCCTTGACCTATCTCCGCAGTGAATTTTTCCTTTTGCCCTTTTCCTTCTGCCTTGGCTTCTTCCCACGGCAGCACGATGCGGAACAAATCCATCGCCACGGAAATGTTCTTCAACTCCGTCGGCGCGAGTTTCTCGAAGCGCGCTTCGAGCGCGTTGCGAATCTGCCGCTCCACGTCCATCGACACACAAATCCCGCCCGCACCCGCCAGCGGTTCGATGCGCGACGCGATGTTCACGCCGTCGCCATAAACATCCCCGCCGCGATGCACCACGTCCCCAATGTGAATGCCGATTTTGAGTTCGACGCGCCGCTCCTGCGCTACGTCGTGATTGCGATGCGCGAGTGCCCGCTGAATCTCGATGCCGCATTGCGCCGCTTCCAGTGCGCTGTGAAACTCGACGAGGAAGGCGTCGCCGATGGTTTTGATCTCGGTGCCGTTGAAACGCGGGAACAGCGGGCGCAACAACGCGCGATGTTCCTCCAACAATTCCTGCGCGAGCTTCTCGTTGCGTTGCGAGAGAGCGCTGTAGCCCACCATGTCCGTGAACATGATCGCTGCGAGCTTGCGTTGTTCCGAGTTTCCCGCTGGCACGATGGAGTATTAGCGGGAACGAAGGGGTTCCGCAATTGTCTTCGGCACGCCAGGTACGAAGCTTTTGCTTGCCGCCGCTTCTACGAGGACGCAACTTTGGCGCACAACAAACTTCAACTTCAACTTCAATTCATCACCCATGAAAACCCAAAATGGCCAGTCTTCAAAATCGGAATCAGCAAACGCGTCATCCTTCGTCTTAAATCGCCGCGCATTTTTGACCTCGACGGTTGCCGCCACCGGCGTGTTGCTCGCGCGCACCACGCGCGCCGCCGGGCGCGATTGGAGCGGCAAAGGCGCGGTGCGCTATCCCGACCCGGACATCGTGGTGCTCGACCCGCGCTTCGCGAAATACAAAATCGGCAACACGCCGATTCACCGGCTCTATCACAGTGACCAGATGCTCTGGGCCGAGGGCACGGCCTGGAATGGCGTCGGGCGCTACCTCGTGTGGAGCGACATTCCGAACAACCGCCAGATGCGCTGGCTCGACGAGGACGGTCACGTGAGCGTGTTTCGCAATCCGGCGGGCAACAGCAACGGCAACACGTTCGACTACGAAGGCCGGCAGCTCAGTTGCGAACACGGCAATCGGCGCGTCGTCCGCTACGAGCACAACGGCGGTGTGACCGTGCTCACCGACAAATGGAACGGCAAGCCGCTCAACGCACCCAATGACATCGTCGTGCATCCGGATGGCGGCATCTGGTTCACCGATCCGGGCTACGGCATCATGATGAATTACGAGGGCCACAAGAGCGAACTGCAGATCAAGGAGGCGACGTATCGCATCGATCCCAAAACCGGAAAAATGGATCTCGTGAGCGACGAAGGCTTCAAACCGAACGGGATTTGTTTTTCACCGGACTACAAAAAGCTTTACATCGCCGACACCGGCGGGCCGGAGCCGCGTGGGATCGATGTATGGGATGTCGTCGATGGAACGAAGCTGCTGAACAAGCGCAAGTTCTGCTCGATGGAATTCAAAGGCAAGATGGGCGGCGCGGATGGCATTCGCGCGGACGTGGATGGTAACATCTGGGCCGCAGCCGGCTGGGCCGGCGACGGTTACGATGGTGTTCATATTTTCGCGCCGGACGGCCAACGCATCGGGATGATTCTGCTGCCGGAAATTTGCGCAAACCTCTGCTTCGGCGGTGCGAAACGAAATCGCCTCTTCATGGCCGGCAGCCAATCGCTCTACGCGGTGTACGTCGAAACGCAGGGCGCGCACATTACTTGATTTGGAGGCTGCGGGAAAGACCGCAGAAACGCCGAGACGCGGAGCGAAAGGTCGGAACCGGACTCAGCGCGTGGTTGATAATCGCGCCGCAATTTCCGCTGCTGCGGATCTGGCCGCACGATCAGCGGCGAGAATTTCGTCGAGCGACGGCTGCGCGACGAGTTGATGCGCGTCCATCGTGCGCGCGACGGTTTCGGTGATTTGCGGAAAATTGATTCGTCGGTCGCAGAACGCATCGACGGCCACTTCATTCGCCGCGTTGAGCACCGCGGGCATCGTTCCACCCACGGTGCCCGCGTGGCGCGCGAGTTTCAACGCCGGAAACCGATCGAGATCTGGATCTTCAAATGTGAGGCTGGCGATTTTGGCGAAATTGGTTTGCACACGTTCGCTCGGCGCGCGGTCGGGATACGTGAGCGCGTATTGAATCGGCAGGCACATATCCGGCGTCGAGAGCTGCGCAAGGATTGAGCCATCGACGAATTCGACCATCGAGTGAACGATGCTCTGCGGATGCACGACGACCTGGACGCGGTCCATGCCGATGCCGAATAGCCAGCGCGCTTCAATCATTTCCAACCCCTTGTTGAAGAGCGTCGCCGAATCGATGGTGATTTTACGGCCCATGACCCACGACGGATGTTTGAGCGCGCGTTCGACTGTGATGGCGGCAAATTCTTCTTTGGGAGTTTGACGAAACGGTCCGCCGGAGGCGGTCAGCCAAAGATTGCGAACCGAGTCGGAGGATTTGCCATCGAGGCATTGGAAAATCGCCGAGTGTTCGCTGTCCACCGCTAGCACGCGCACGCCGAATTTGCGCGCTTCGCTCATCACGATCTCGCCGGCCATCACGAGAATTTCCTTCGAGGCGACGGCGATGTCCTTGCCGGCGCGAATCGCGGCGAGCGCGGGCTGCAAACCCGCCGTGCCCACGATCGCGATCAACACGATGTCCGCCGACGGCAACGTCGCGAGCTTGAGCAAGCCTTCCGCGCCGGACGAAACGTCCACGCTTCCGCCAAAAAATTCTCGCAACTCGCGCGCCTTCGTTTCGTCCTGGATGCAGATCGCTTCGGGCGCGTGACGCCGCGTTTGTTGGGCGAGCAGTTCGGCGTTGTTGCCTGCCGCCAAGCCGACGAGCCGGATGCGGTCGGGCAAATCTTCCGCGACTTTGATCGTGCTGGTTCCAATCGAGCCGGTGCTGCCGAGAAGAACGACGTTTTTCATGAGACGAGATTCAATGAGGCGCCGAGGGGAATCGACCGGCTCAACACATGCCGCAAATACAAATACATGAGCGGCGCGTTGAACAACAAACTGTCGAGCAAGTCCAGGATGCCGCCGATGCCGGGGAAAAATCCGCCCGAATCTTTCACGCCCGCCTCGCGTTTGAAGAGCGATTCAATCAAATCGCCGACGACAGCGGACGCACCCAAGGTCACGCCGAGGATCGTCGCGTGCGTCAGATTCATCCCCGCGAGCTTCGGGCCGGCGAGTTCGGCGAAGCTGATGCTCGCCAGCGTGGAGCCCAGCACCGCGCCGCCAAAGCCTTCCCAGGTTTTGCCGGGACTGATGCGCGGGATCATCTTGTGCCGGCCGAAGAGCGAGCCGATCGCGTACGCGCCGCAATCGCTGAACTTCGTCACCAGCACAAAATAGAAAACGTAATACGGCCCGATGACGTTCGGGAAAAAATTGATCTTCTGGATGAAGTTCAGCAGCCACGGCACGTACATCAGGCCGAAGAGCGTCGTCGAAATTGCGAGGATGCCCGCCGTGTTGCTGCGCGAGAGGAATTGCCGGATGCACAAACCGAGCACGAAGATAATCAGGAAGCTCGTTTCAAAAT
>JACPZS010000094.1 GCA_016195385.1 Verrucomicrobiota bacterium | reverse complement strand
AACTTGGGCAAAACTTTTCAAATTCAACTCGCGTAAAAATTTTCTGCGAACTCGGTTCAACTCTTTCGTGGGATGCGAATGCTCGCTTTCGTTCCTTGAACGTGAATCTCATCTTTCGTCCACGAAAGGTGAATTGCCTCCGGCTTGGCATCCTCATGCTTCGCCATCTCCGTAAGCGGTGGACGAATGTAGCGTTCGAGGAAAACCGCCATAGTCTTGCCGGCTTTGGAATCCATGTGTGCCCAGGCGTCCGCACCAACGTAATGTTTGCCTTGGCACGCATTGAACACCGCAATCAGTTCGCTGAGACGATGCGAAGGCGTTGGGTCGAGAACGATGAGCACGGGCGTCAACCCCGCAGCGCGAGCTTCGCGTGGAAAGGAAAGTTCCTCGCCAAAACGGCCTTGACCACTGGCGGCAATGGTGACGCGCAGTTTGAATTCGTAAGCGAGTTGGGTTTCGCCGTCGTAACAGTCAATCTGGCGGCCATCGCCGGTCGGTTCGCCGCGTTCGTTCAAGCGTTTGACGGGCGAGTTCTTCGAGCCGACCGCTTCACCACCGAGACAACTCGCCAGCACCGGTTCAAACAAATAGCCCGTCTCTTGCGCTGCGCGATTGTCTATGTCGAAAATCCATTTGCGCCAGACAATCCACGACGCGAGCAACCCCTCATTCACACCACCGAACTCCAGCAGGCTGCGAGGACCAATCTGGTTCATCGTCGGCTTCGGCTGAGTGGAAAGTATGCGCTGATACTTCACCCGCCGTTTGTGGAGCGTGGAGAGATTCTCAAAGTAGAGCCGAAAGTCGGGTTCATGAGCGACGCATTCAGCAAGGCTCTCGACAAGCGCCGCAGCGGATGGACAACCAGCTTGCGGAGTTTGAAACCACGCCAACGGAAGACGGTAATAGTCGTTGCTCGGCGGCGGAGACGAAAGCGCTGGCAGTTTCGAGATTCCGGCAGCAAGCCCGAGGTCGCGGCAACACTGCGACAGCAGACAAAACAATTCGTTCTCGGAAAGCGTCACGCGGTCGTCGCCGTTGCCGAGGATGCGCGCGGCACTGAACGACTTCTTGATTTCAACAGGTGTGGGCATCGTCATTTCCTCGCCTGTTCTAGCAGCGCAAGTTGCTCGTCCTTCTCGCTCACCAGTTCCGCCAACAAAGACTCTGTCAGGGCGAGCGCCGGGCTCATTCCTTCTGAGCGCGTGAGGCAAAAGCGGAGCGATGGATGACCGTTGCCGCTGTATCTCGCAGCGAAGCCATAATCCCGCGCAATGTGCTCCGCGACGGCTCGCGCGAGCATCGGTGGAATGGCGTTGCCGACTTGCTGGATGCGGCTGGCCGCACTGCCCGCGAACTCGAACGAATCGGGAAAAGTCTGCAACCGCGCACACTCGCGCAACGTGAGCAACCGGTCTTCCGTTGGATGCACGAACTCACGTGTGGCCGCACTCGTGATGGTCAGGCTCGGCTCGTCGGCAAACAGCCGCTTCAAACCTGACGGCGCACCGCCGCGTTTCTCGACCGGCGTTCCGTCCATCACGCGGCGAAACGCGCGGCGACGAAACGAATCGTGCTGCAAGTGTTCCGGCAAATCCTTCATCGTCTGGCCGGGCTGCAATCCCCGCACACGCTTAAGCTGAATCTCCGACAGCACCACCGCATAGTGGTCGGTCACAGTTTTGGCGTCGCCGCGCAGATAGGCTTGGAGTTCGTTTTGTGGCGGCTCGCGAAGCGCCAGCGGTTCGCCGGCTTCCGTTGCCGCCGGCGGCAAGTCGCCCACGGCGGTCGCGAAGGTGATTTCTCCTTTGCGAAAGATGCTGCCCGAAAAGCGCGTCACCGGTTCGGGAAATGAAAAGTCGTGACCGAGCCTGTTCCCGACAATAAGCACGCGCTTGCGCCGCTGCGGAATGCCGTGACCTTGCGCATAAACCTTCTCCACGTTCAGCGAGTAACCCGCCTCCAAAAAAGCCGCCACCGTGTCGCGAACGTGCAAGCCGCCGCCGCTGGTCAAAAGTCCCTCGACGTTTTCCATCACGAACCACTTCGGGCGGACGCCTTCGAGCAATCGGACATAATGGCTCAACAGCGAATTGCGCGGGTCATCGCCCGCCTTCACGCCCGCGCTGCTGAAACCCTGGCACGGCGGGCCGCCCAATAGCATGTCGAGTTCGCCGGGATTCAGCCCGATGAGCTGAAGCACGGCCTCGGCGGTGAGTTGTCGGATGTCTGCCACTTCGCACGGAGTTCCGGGAAAATTGCGGCGATAGGACTCCACCGCGTCCGCGTCAAGGTCGGTGGCAAACCGAACGTCGTAGCCGGCCTGACCGAAACCGAGGGAACACCCGCCCGCACCGGCGAACAGGCTGATGGCCGTCGGCCTGAAGGGAACTGCGGCAGCGTCTTTGTCCGGTTGGTCAATCACGATGCCAGATGTTTTACCCAATCCACGGCTTTACGTAAATCCCGCTCGACGAACTCCAATTTGAGTCCGTCACCGATGTTGAAGCTCACGTAGTCGGCGAAGTCGTTCATCGTCATAAACCCTCCAACTGCCGCCAAATCGCGAGGTAGTTTTTTCCTGAATCACCAAGAGCACGAGTCCAAGTTGTCTCAGACTCTTTTAACAATCGTTCTCTCAGGGAACTCAGCGAACCGCCCTGTGAACCAATAACGCGCGCCAAACGAGTTGCTGCTTCACGAGGAATGCCAACCATGCGCATCGCAAGAGCACCATCCGAATTCACACCGTAGTAAACCCACGCAGGAATGTTCCTCATTCGCGCAAGTTGCTCTTCGGACATTTCGGATGCTTTGCCAGCCAAGTTGATGGTTTGCAGGGCCGACAGTCCCCACGACACGGTCTGCGCGAGTTGGCCATACACTTGCCGGCAGCACTCTTGGTAAGCTTTGGTTCGCGTTTCCGGAGTTGAAGGCTGTCCCCGGAGAAAATAATCCTCTGACATCTTTGCCATGCTCGCGCCATTAACCCAATCGGCAATAAACGAAGAGAGCGTATTCCCGTCGCGCAACTCTCCTTTGAGGAGTTTTGAAAATCCCTCCCGAAGTTCAGGAACTCGCAGTAAAACTCCCATCATCTGACGCAAATCTTCGCTGGTGCGGGTGAACAACTGCGTCCCATTCCAAACTTCAGGACTTAATTCAAATTCACGAAGGCCGCCCATCGCCAACAGAACGCTCTCCAATGAGAACCCGGTTTGATCCACGAGTGCAAGCGGACCTCCAGCAAGGCGTTCTGCGTATGCCCGAACGCCCGTGATAAGCTTGTCTGCCCAGCCGCGGTGATGTTGTCGGAGGGTGTTAAAACCAAGCGTGGCACGAAGAATTTGTTCAATACGACTCGCAAATTCCTGACCGTTCTCCATCTGCCGATAGCTGTGAGCAAGATATTGAAGCAAGCTTGACCATTTGGGTTCCTTGTAAACAAGAGTGTGCAAGTCGAGGGTCTGCCACTTCTCGAGTGCTTCCTTAACCAAGGCGACCAACGTGGAATTTAATGCACCCACTTCAGCATCGATGAACTTGCGGAGTTTGGCCGCTTTTGCGTCGCTCGTCGCCGCGAATGCCACAATGCCGACTGAACCTTGATCCACACGCCCTGCACGGCCCGCTACATTCCAAAAATCTTCTGGTGGCATATCCACAGCGTAGCCAGAACCGAGATACTGGTGTGAGGCCATCACAACTCCGGCAACTGGAAAATTCATGCCCTGCGCAACGGTGGTTGTTGCGACGAGAATTCGAATGTCTTCCTTCTCAAAAAGCCATTCAATAAGCCGCAACGCCTCATCAGAAAGACCTCGATGATGAACAGCAACACCGTAGTTCAACAAATCAATCAAAGGAAAGTCGTCAGCAAATTCGTCCGCCAGAAATTTTTGAACCATGACGACGTCAGGGCTTGGGGTGACGCGGCTGGATGGTGTCTTCAGAAGATCAGCAATCGTCCAGCAGTAATCCAATTTCGCCGCCAATACGATGACTCCTCCACGCGCTCGGAGTGCTTGGGCAATCACGGCGGCTAGTTTGTTTTGGCGTTTGCTAGCCTCCTTCCACTCGACTAGCAGACCGGCCGGTTGTGGCAACGGCAGCGTTTCGCCTAGTTCAAGCGTTTTGCGTGAAGTGTGGCGCGTCTGAAAATCCAAAGTATAAGTCGTTGCACGCCTACCAGAGCCTTCTTGTTTTGGCTGCACGATTCCAATGGCTCTGTCATTTGGCTGCCAATCGAGTGCCAGCGAGATGTCTTGGTGATTTCTTTCATCCAACCAGGAAGCAATCTCGCGGGCGTTACGGATGAACGGCGTTAGCAAGAGAAACTGTGCGTATTTGCATTCACGATTGATGGTCGCCAAAAGCAATTCCAGCCGGAGACCACGGCTCGTTTCACCGATGTTGTGAGCTTCATCAACAACCACGAGCGTCAGAGGTCGGCCAATCTGCGCCTCCCATCCGCCTCGCAGCAGCAAATCGAGTTTCTCCGGTGTGGTCACAAGAACTCGGAACTGCTGTTTTGCGTCCTTTTCCAACAACATCGCAGATTCCAGCCCATCAATTTCGAGTGCGGGTGTGGCCATCTCGACAACAACATCCAGCGGCCGGAAATCTCGCCGCAATCGCCGCGTCACTTGACTGACTAATGCGCGCGTCGGCGCTAAGTAAGCTACCCAACCGTGCTCTTGGTCAAACTGATTCAGAGCTTGGAGTATCCGAAACTCAGCAATGAGTGTCTTGCCGCTCGAAGTTGGCAAACTCACGACCACAGACCGACGGCTTGAACCAAGAAGCCCTTCTTCGGCCAGTGTTCGGCGTTGAGGCGGCAGAACCTCAAACACGGATTGATTCGCACGATGAACCAGTTCGTTCACGAACTTTGTGACCCGAGAATTTACCGCACGCGTCACCGACCAAATTGAGTTGTCCGCCATCTGGTGTGCAGCCGAAGCACCGAGGCGCAGCAGACTCTCAAGCTCAACGTAGCGTCCTCGTTCTGCCGCTGCGATGGCACGGTCGAATTGAGCGTCCAGCAGATTCTTTACAAGGAAGTCGCCATGCACCTGGCCTTGGGTGACATAGACAGCCAGAATCTCGGCGGCCTTTGAGAAATGGTAGAGACTGACAAGTCGCCAAGCCGCATCGGCCGGTTCTTTCGCCTGTTCGAGGTGAGTCTTCTCGTATTCTCGCTGTTCGCTGCGCAGCCGCGCGATTCCATGCTGCACTCGCTCCAAGTCTTCCCATCCGTTCTTTCGGAAAAGGCACAGCCAACTATCGAGAACGACAGCAAAAGTCCGCTCGCTCCAGTCAACTGACTGGACAGGCATTGCAGGCCACGGTTGCTCACGCAGGAGTCGGGCAGCATCTGCGCCCATGTCACCTAGTTGGCCCAGACAGGCTAAACGAAACAGGAAATTGCCTGCCGGTATCGGAACTTGCGGACGCGGGATAGCGCGCAAAAGTCTGAAAGCCTCTGCTGCAACTTCGCGCAGTTCTGATTGCTTCGCTTCGTCACCAAGTAATTCATCAACTGCCAACTCGCACGCTTCTTGAACGAATCGCAAATTCGCGAAGTCGGCGTCATGTGGCCTGCCGAGGCTGGACTTCAACAGAATTGCGTCCGCGTCCTGTCTCGCACGAGCATACGCTTCCGCAGGCAAAGAATTGCAAATCCAAGCACTCATGTCTCGGTCTCGCCTCCTTCCAATAACTGTCCCCATTCCTTGATTGGCAGAGGAAAATACCAAGCATCAAGTTCGACTCTCTTGACGTTCGGAACTTTTGTGGCGAGCGCGGCCGCCCGCGCTTTCAAGTCACGCTCGTTGGGCGAAGTATCTCTGACAAGGACACCCCAAATCACAATGTCGCAACCCCGACTGTTTAGGAAACGAGTTATTGCCTGCTCAAAGTGCGACCAAAGTTCGGTGTGCTTGCATCGCCGACGTAACCACTTCAGTAAGCAAAGTTGTTCGGGGCGTTCGCAAGCAGCTTCCGCGAGCTGTGAAATCATCCCGTCTGGCCCATACATCAAATTGGGCGGCGTGCTCGTATCGGATGAAGATTTGACCTCGCCGAACAACAACGCGAAACCAGCACCGCTTTCGATGAAGCCAATCAGGTCTTTCCCTGGCAGGCTGGCTTTGGGCGTTCGTTTGTCGCGTGCGTGATTCCAAGGCCAGCGAACACCGTGCTCATCCTCCAAGAGCGTTTCAGCAAGTGACTCGCCAAGCTCCCAGCTTTGTGGGCGTGTCGTATTGCGCAGTAGAGAGGTCAACGTCTCCATTGCATAGTCGGTGGTTGCCAGAGCATTTAAGTCAGACTCAAAGGCGGCTTGGTCTTCAGCGTCAACCAAACGAGGAATGGCCCGTTTCTTCGCATAAGCTTTGAACCGCTCGACGTCAGCGACACGCCGGCCACGCCACGCCACCGGCGCGGCGTTTCCCGAATACTCAATGGTATGGTCGAGAAGGGCCGGCATGTCCAAGAATAGTCAGCCAACCAACGGGTTGGCGAGTCCGTTCATGCCTTCGCGTAAAGCTCGCTACCTTTCTCGGTGAACTCGCGGGACTTTTCTTCCATCCCCTTTTTCAACGCTTCTTCTTCGGCGATGCCTTGCTCTGCTGCATATTTCCGCACGTCCTCCGTTATCTTCATGCTGCAAAAGTGCGGGCCGCACATGGAACAGAAGTGAGCCGTCTTCGCTCCTTCTTGCGGCAACGTCTCGTCGTGAAACTCACGAGCCGTTGTTGGGTCAAGGGACAGGTTAAACTGGTCTTCCCACCTGAACTCGAATCTGGCTTTCGATAGCGCATTGTCGCGGTATTGAGCACCCGGATGTCCCTTCGCCAAATCCGCCGCGTGTGCTGCGATTTTGTAGGCAATCACGCCATCCTTGACGTCTTTCTTGTTCGGCAGGCCGAGGTGTTCCTTGGGCGTGACGTAGCAAAGCATCGCGCAGCCATACCAGCCGATCACCGCCGCGCCGATGCCGCTGGTGATGTGGTCGTAGCCGGGCGCGATGTCGGTGGTGAGCGGCCCGAGCGTGTAGAACGGCGCTTCGTGACACCACTCGAGTTGCTTGGCCATGTTCTCCTCGATCATGTGCAACGGCACGTGGCCCGGGCCTTCGTTCATCACTTGCACGCCTTTGGCCCACGCGCGTGTGGTGAGTTCGCCCTGCACTTTGAGTTCGCCGAATTGCGCTTCGTCATTGGCGTCGGCAATCGAGCCGGCACGCAGGCCGTCGCGACGATGACAATGATTTAATTCAATTTGGCTTAAACTTTTCAAATTCAACTCGCGTTAAAATTTTCCGTGAACTCGGTCAACGCATTAAATCAAAACTTACACGTCCGCTCAACGGTCAAATGTAATACTTGAAGTTCGGTTTGTGATTCTTAACCGTCCGATTGCTGACAAGGATTTCTCCAACCTCACTCGAAAAGCGAATGGTAACGGGCTGATTCTCGCCAAGCTTGCAGTTGTTGTAGTTGAGCTTGGTGAGTCCGAAGATGTCCTTGGCAACTTGATTCACGTCGGCTTCGCCGTGCTGAATATCAATGCAGAGCGGTTGCGGGACTTCAGAGCCGTCGTAAGTGCGAAGGCGCGGCTTGAATCCTGAACCCCACAAGAAGCCACGCTTCGGCGTCACTTGCCAAAACGTTCCACGCAACACAGGACGAGTGCCCGCACGATACAACCGCAGGCCGAGGCGTTCAGGCGCGACGCGAATCGCAACCAGTTTCACGCCTTCTGGACACGCGGCTTGATAGCCCTCGAATTCCTCCTCGTTCACTGTCGAGCGGCAGTGCAAGAAAATCTCGGTCAGTTTTTTGCCGTGAAGCGATTGGTAGGTGCTCAGGACACCAGTGAGCAGACGACGGGCGCTTGGCCCATCCAAATGATATTCACCTTTCCTTTCTGAATACCATCGCCCCTCGTCACCGAGGAAAACCACGCCATCACCGTCGTTCAGGAACATTTGTGCGGCACTACACGCGTTGTGGGTTGTTTCGGTGTTCTTGAACGAAACTCCGACGTAGCAAACTCCGTCTCGAACGCCACCAAGTTTCCAAGGTTTCCCGCCAGCTTTGTAGTAGAGAGCCGTGGATAAGTTCCACGCGCGGTCAGACAATGGGGTCAGTTGCCGCACGCCGAATCGTTTCTCTGCCGCTGCAAGCCGGAGTGTTGATTCGCGAATGATTTGAATTGGAATCTCCAGTTCCATCACACGCGCTTTGATTTGTCGGCGGAAGTCAATCGAGTAGGAGTATTGCTCCATTTCGTAAGACTCAAAGAAGTCTTCCATCTGCGAGCGGATTTGTTGCTCCCGCCTGCCGACGTGGTGGCCGTAGCCGCCTTGGAATCGCGAAAGTGGCCGACAGTTCGCAAAGACGAAGTCGGGGACAACAATCACGAAGAATCGAAATGGCTCGTCAGATTTCTTTGCCGCCCTGACCTGACTGAGAAAGAGCGACACGACTCCGAAAACCCGCAGATGGTCGTCAAGGTTGGTCGCCGCGTTCTTAACGACTAGCTCGTCGAGTTCTTCCACCCAAGCTGGCTCGGTCGGAAGCACGGCGTGAAACGCCTCCTCGAAACCCGGAAAGTGCGGCCAAAGAACCTCGTCCAAATCATTGTCGGTTGGAATCGGTCGGTTCACCGCCTTCACGAATTCTCGAAACGCGCCAACGCCGCTCTTTGTTCCAACGACTCCGTAGCAAAGGTGCGATGGCTTCTCGATACCTTTGGAATCCACTGGGCCAAACAGGGTCAGCCCATCGCGCGGATGTTCCAGCATCTCGCCGGAGGCGAACTCAAGTTGCGGTTCGTCAAACACGGTGACGCTATTCATCGGCATCTCCTTCCCCGTGTTCATCGAGCGTCAATTCCGCATCAGGCATGTCCTCACCTGATTCCTCCTTTTCTTCAGCAGGTTCAAGAATCGCCTCGTTGAGGCCGCGCGGCGATGCCAATGAAACCAGCCCCGGCTCAAGCACCAAGTCATCCTCTCCCGCTGGGGGCAAACCCGTGAGCAGTTGTTCCGCAGCCATCAAACGGGTCAACCACTTGTTGTTATACCACATCTTCGTCATGCGGCGACGCCGCGACCCGACGCTCTTGTCGAGAATTGGATTACCCTTCTCATCAAAGAACACCAGCGTTGGCGTCAGTTGAACATGAAACGCCTTGTCGAGACCGCGTGCCAGCCGCAGGCGAAACGCAAAATGATGGAAGTTCAACTCGCGAACACCGGCAGCACGTCGAAACGTGACTCTGCCACGAATGAGCAACCAAGTTTTCTTTCCACGAAAGCCGATGAAAGAAAGTTTTCCACCTTGAACAAACGTCTCCGGGAGAAAGAATGTTTCTTTCATCTTCGGATTGGGATGCTCAAGACATCCGCCTTTCGTCAATCGCCGTGCCAGTGCCTTCATGATGAGACTCGCAGCAATGTCGCGGGCGCGGACGTTGCGGAATAACTCACATTCAGCCCACAGCAATTGTTCAGGAGTCGGCTTGATGCGGTCTGCGAATTCCGGCGGCGGCGGAATCAGAGCCACCAACGCGTCCTTGGCGATTTCGTAAAACGCCCAAGTGCTTTCCAGCTTTTTCCAATCGTCAGACTCAATACTGCTGGCGACCCGAAACACCCGCAAAATGTTCGGGAACGATTTAACACGAATGATGTTGGTAAGAAGTTGTTCGCCCGTATTGTTCACCAAATCCTCGCCGCGCGGAAAACTGGAAGCCGCGAGCGGCGCAGCGTTCACCAGCGAACGCGGAGTTGAAATCGAATCCAGCTTCTTCAAGAGTGCCCGCCATCCATCCGCCCAGCCGTGCGTGAAGGAGATGTAGGAAACCGTAGTCGTCAGCCAGTCGAGTTCGCTGGCATCTACTTTCAGGGGAATCAGGAAATCAGGAATCTTCCGTTGCTCTGCAATTCGTTGAGCCAATGTCCGCTCTCCCGTCGGTTTTGGTTTGCGCAACGAATGTTCGGAAATTAAACCCAGCATCCGAAACGTCCGATTCTTGATCGCATCATCAATCGTCTGCGGCCACGGCTCACCGCCGAGCAATTTCATTTGATCAAACCAGACAGGATGCCCGCGTGCTGCCAACTTCCGCGCCAGCCACTGCGCCAGCGTCGCGTCCTCGACCGCGTAGCTGATAAACAGGTGCGTTGGATTCGGATTCGTCATGCGGGCAAAGTCATTTGTCTGCATAGCCTACGAATTTCACTCTGACCTCGCACGCTTTTCCGCTGATTCTGTTTCAACGCAAAGACGCGAAGGCGCAAAGAAAGGTAGCGCGGGCGCTCGCCTGCCGCGTTCGGCGACTCGCCGAATACAGTCTTTCCAAGCATTTTTTTGTTTGTCACGGGTTAGCATTTGATACCATCGGCGGCGTGAAACCCGACACCCACTGGGAGAAACTGCGCGCCGACGCCGACGCCACAGTAGGAAATCGGAGGCAATCAGATGGAGGCCTTTGCACATGAATGACGCCCTCAAATACCTCGTCGCAGTTGCCTTGTTTCTCCCACTTGCCGTGTATGTCTGGGCGGCGATGAGCACGCCGCGTTCAAAAGTATCCACACTGGCGGGCTATTTCACGGCTTACCACGAGGTCGGGGCAGCACCGTTCGCTAACTCTTCGCTTGCCTACGCGTTTCAAGTGGCGACGCTTTTTCCGTTTCTGTATTGGGGCGTCGGCGGGCAAATACTTCCGGCCGTTGTCAATGCTGTTTGCTGGGGAATCGGAATTTTTCTTTTCCGCGCGGCGTTGAATCCGATCATGCGCTGCCTCGACGGGTCGAAGAATCCCAAAACGCTGCATGGTTTACTAGCCGAGACCTATCCGACAGACGCGGTTCAAGAACGAGTCCAAGTAAATTCATCGTGGCTACGCCGTTGCTGGAAAGCTTACGCATCGAAGCCGGTTCAGATGACCGCAGCAGGTGTCACCATTCTTGGGATGTTGGGCGTCGCTCTTGGGGAAGCTTATTGGGGCATGCAGATTGTCAAGGTTCTCGTGCCAGAGGACACGCCTGCATATTACGCCGTCGTGCTCGGGGCGCTCTTTTTCGTTCTCGCTTACATTTGGTATGGCGGCGCATGGGGTTCGATGAAAACGGATATGCTGCAATTGGTTTTTTCCTACATCGGATTCACGGTTGTTTTCCTTTTTGCGATTTGGACCATCCTCAACACCAATGTGGCATCGCGTCCTGAGTTTGCCATCGTCTCGCTTTTGATGTTCGCCGGCGGTGTGTGGGCAGTGGGCATCCGATTATGCAAGAGGCTTCAACCAATCTCTGCGATGAGCAAAGATACCGAGGGCGAGAAAGTGCTTCGGGCTAGAAAAGTTCTTTCCACTGTTACGCTCGTGTCCATGTGCGTTCTCGCCTTATTATTTGCCATTCTGTTTGTCCGCTCTTTGCCCGCGTTCACTCTCGCGCCACTTGCAAACCCCGGCGATCCGAAATGGAAGGGTATTATCGCTCTCGCGCTGATGGCAACTCTGTTCCAATTCGTTGACATGACCGCTTGGCAGCGTATGCAAGCGATAGACGGAACGGAAATTGAGGTTAAGGAGCGCGCACGGCGCGGCTTGCTTCTGTTTAGCGTTGAATCCCCCTACTCATGGATTCTGTGTCTGGCGTTAGGGACATTGCTTGTCGCCACAGTGCCCCAATTGGCTACTGCACAGGATAAAGCTGGGCCGCTGGCTGCATACCCGCGAATACTTTTGGAATCAGGCGGAATTTTTTCAGCGGTCGTGGCATTCGCGTTTATGGTCGCGGTAATGGGAGTGATGTTGTCCACGATTGATTCGGCGTTGCTCGGCGCGATGTATGCGTGGGTTGCCGACTTTTTTGGAGCAGAATTCAAGAAGCCGGAAGCTTCAACCAGTGCCGCCGATACCAAAATGGAAAACGCTGCTTTACTGTCGGGGAAGAAGACGGCTTTTTGGGTGTTGGTTGTGATAATGGTTTTGGTCATCTTGCTTGGATGGTTGCTCAAACGGCCACAGGATTTCATAGTAGTGCTCGTCGGCTTCTACGGAGCGATGTTGTCTTTGTTTCCCGCCGTAATGTTTATGCTGTTCGCTCCGAAGACTTGGTCAGCGCCTTCGAGTAAAGCTGTAACGCTTGGGATTATCGTCGGCACATGTGGTGCAATCGTCTTCGCTGCGTGGGGCGTTTTCGTCCCCAACCAATCTGATAAATCGTGGGATGGCGTCTTTGCAGGGCCTGGATTCGCTTTGGCTGCAACCGGTATTCTGTGGCTCGTTGGAATGCGGAGGAAACGGTCATGACGCTCCTTGATAACTGGTTGGCAGTTCTCGGTTTTGTAAGCGCCGTCGTCATGCTTTACCGAATGAATTTGGCGATGGGGGAGGAGTTCTCTCCCCAAGAACAAATCGTTAACGACCCATTCGCCTACGCAGTGAGAACGACCGTTACGTTTAACGAATTTGAAGCGAACAATTGGAAAGCGTTCGATGCGCTGGTCACGGCCAGTCGGTTTCGCGCATTCTACCGGCGCTTTCGGTTGCTGATCGATCCGCGCGATTCGAAGTTGTGTGCCGCTTTCGTGCTTGGAGCGGTTATTGTGCTGCTGGTTGTTGCTCAAATCGCCAAGGCCGAGCCGAAAACCAACAATCTGATAGGCGGGGGCGCTGCTGTAGCAATTGCGGTCTGGTGGGCCATTGTTGACCACGGCAAGGCGCTGAAAAAATCCGTTGAACGGCTGCGTGTTACGTAGTAGTTTCTCGCGACGAAATTATGCCATTGTGCGGATTCAACCAGAAGATGATTGAGGGTATCGCAACCTTCTCCGAAGGCTTGTATGAAGCCACGATTGAGCGGGGGCGACAGAGCAAAGTTACCGACATCAGCGCCGTAAAAACCGAGGTGAAGGAGATCGAGTTGTTCATCAAAGCGCTGCAAGAAAAATACAGGATGACCGTCGAAACCTCAAAAAAAATGGCGGAAATGATTTATGGAATCGCGGTTTTTTCTGGCGGACTCTTTGAATCGGCCTTGAGCCAGAACGGACACGCAGAGGCAGATTTGAAGCGCGTATTCGACGGGCAGGTGGAAAAAATCAGCAAATTCTTGGAGCAGCTTGAGAGCAAGCATCAAGAACTCAAGAAAACGAACACGCCAGAACAAACGATGGTCAAGGCCGTCGAATGGATTGACAAAAACGACCGCTAGATTTCGTTCCCTTCTCCGCAAACTCGCGGGACTTTTCTTTCAGTCAGTTTTTCAAATTTGCATCGGGCGGGTCGCCCGTTGCGGCAGGCGGGACGCCCGCACTACCGTTTCGAGTAAAGCTCGCTGCCCTTCTCGGTGAACTCGCGGGATTTTTCTTCCATCCCTTTCTTCAACGCTTCTTCTTCGGCGATGCCTTGCTCCGCTGCATACTTCCGCACGTCTTCCGTTATCTTCATGCTGCAAAAGTGCGGGCCGCACATGGAACAGAAGTGAGCGGTCTTCGCTCCTTCTTGCGGCAGGGTTTCATCATGGAATTCTCTGGCCGTGACGGGATCAAGCGAGAGATTGAATTGATCCTCCCATCGAAATTCAAACCGCGCTTTGGAGAGGGCATTATCCCGATACTGCGCACCCGGATGTCCCTTGGCGAGGTCGGCGGCGTGGGCGGCAATTTTGTAGGCGATGACGCCGTCTTTCACGTCCTTCTTGTTCGGCAGGCCGAGGTGTTCTTTGGGCGTGACGTAACAAAGCATTGCACAGCCATACCAACCAATCATTGCCGCGCCGATTGCGCTCGTGATGTGGTCGTAGCCTGGGGCGATGTCCGTTGTCAGCGGGCCAAGGGTGTAAAAGGGAGCTTCGTGACACCATTCAAGTTGTTTCGCCATGTTCTCTTCAATCATGTGCATGGGAACATGCCCCGGGCCTTCGTTCATTACTTGCACACCCTTTGCCCAAGCCCTTTCCGTCAGTTCACCTTGAGTTTTTAATTCACCAAACTGGGCTTCATCATTCGCATCGGCAATTGAACCCGGACGCAATCCGTCGCCGATTGAAAATGAAACGTCGTAGGCGGCCATGATGTCGCAGATGTCGTCCCAATGGGTGTAGAGGAAATTTTCCTGGTGATGCGAGAGACACCATTTGGCCATGATGCTGCCGCCGCGCGAGACGATGCCGGTCATGCGGTTCGCGGTGAGCGGCACGAAGCGCAGCAACACGCCGGCGTGAATGGTGAAGTAATCCACGCCTTGCTCGGCTTGTTCGATGAGGGTGTCGCGGAAGAGTTCCCAAGTGAGGTCTTCGGCTTTGCCGTTCACTTTTGAGTTGCGGAGAATCCATTCGCGCGTGGCGTGGATGTTCTTGCCGGTGGAGAGGTCCATGACGGTGTCCGCGCCCCACTTGGTGGCCCAGCGCATCTTCTCGACTTCCTCCTCGATGCTGGACGCGACGGCGCTGTTGCCGATGTTGGCGTTGATCTTCACGAGGAAGTTGCGCCCGATGATCATCGGCTCGGATTCAGGATGATTGATGTTGTTCGGGATGATGGCGCGGCCGGCGGCGACTTCGGAGCGGACGAATTCAGGCGTAATTTCCTTTGGAATGCGCTGGGGGAAGCGGCGGAAAACGCTGGGTGAATACTCGCTACTGGCGAGCTGACTTGAACCGGCGTGCTGCTTGTCGAGGACGTTGCGAACATTGTCCTTCGCCATGTCGGCCATCTTCGCGCGGCCCATGTTCTCGCGGATGGCGATGAATTCCATTTCCGGCGTGATGATGCCCTGCTTGGCATACCAAAGCTGCGTGACTGGATGGCCTTTGCTCGCGCGGAGCGGCTTGCGGCGTTGCCCAAGCAATCCGGGAAACTCCACGAGCCGATTCTTCTCCGCCTTGCTGGCGAACTCGGCGTGCTTGCCGGAGAGGTAGCCATTGTCCATCGGCTTCACCTCGCGACCGTCGTATTCCGCCACATCGCCGCGCTTCAAAATCCAATCTCGCCGCAACGCAGGCAGACCATCGTCGGAGTTGCCGGTAAACGCCGGATCACCCCACGGGCCGGCGCAGTCATAGACACGCACGGAGTCGTTCGTCGTGACCGCGCCGGTGTAGGACTTCGTCGGCGTCAGTTCGATCTCCCGCATCGGCACGCGAACGTCGGAATGAATCGTGCCGGCCACGAAAACCTTTTTGCTGGCGGGCAGTTGCTCGCTGCTGTGCGGCTCAAAGGAATCTTTTGATGCGATCATAAATTTGCTTTCGGTTGATGGGGAAAACTTCGGAAGAATGGCGGCTCTATGCAAGCAGTCCCTTCGTCGGCATTACCCGTATCAGGTTCTAAGGGTCGGCTGCGCTCCCGCGCGCCCTCTCAGCCTTCGTCGCTCCGCGTTGCGGAACGGCCGGTTGGCTCCCCGTTTTCAACGGACTATTAGACTTGGCTCAAACATGGTCAAGCTGTCGTCGATCACAAAATCACGTTTCACTCTTGACTCCATCGGGAACGCATCAATTCGCGCCTGACTCGTTTCGTGTCAATTATTGCGTCGAAGTGAGCGGTTCGGGCCCGGTGCCAACCAAGCGCACGCGGCAAGCATTGCGATGATAGCCGCGAGGAGATAAAAAATCGCAGCATACGAGCCAGTGCGTTTCAAGCACGCGGCCAAAAGCAGCGGCCCAATCGCCGAAGCGATGACCGTCAATGTTTGGGCCGCTCCTTGAATCTTTCCCAGATGCGCGCGCCCGAACGCTTTTCCCCAGAACGTAAAAAAGATTACCGTTACAAAGCCTCCCGCCACGCCCATGATCGTCGCGTAACTCATGACGTGAGCCAGCGAGCGCACGCGCGGCAAGATCAGCAAAGAACTGGCTAGCAGAAGCATTGCCGTGCTCATGAGTTGGTTCATCGGCCACCGGATGGTCAGCCAGCCGCCAAGGAAATTTCCAGCCAAAGCCGTCAAAGCAGTGACCACCAGTGTTTGGTGAAAAACGGCCGCGTCGAATCCACGTTCGGCGAGAATCGATTCATTGAACAGCGAGATGCCTGAAGCAACCAGCAAATACATCGCGCTCGCCAGGGCAAAGATCCAAAATGCGGGCGTTTGCAACGCTTCGGCCAGCGTGAAGCCTTCGCACGCTGGCAGTGATTGTCCGGCTTCGCCGCGCACGCCGTCCACCGACAATCCGCAAGTTTCTGGCGAACGCCGAACCAACCACAGACCCAACGGCGCCAGGAGCAACAGGAGCAGCCAGCCGATGGTTGACCAAGCCGAGCGCCAGCCATTGCGCAAGACAATGCCTCCCACCAGCGGAAACGCGGCCATGAACCCGATGCTCATCGCCAACGAGTAAACGCCCATCGCCAGATTCAAACGCCGCGCAAACCATTGACCCACGATCGTGAGACTGGCGACGGAAAGCGCGCTTTGTCCCAAACCACGGGTCAATGTGATCAAGACGAACAAAGGAACCACTGTCGTGACCTGGCTCATCCCGAGAACGACCGCACCTAGAAGCATCGCGAGCAGCGTGAGCACGGTGCGGCTGCCGAATTGATCGAGCAACCGGCCGAAGCCCAGACAAAAGAGTGAACCGAGCAAAGTCGCCCACAAATTAATTTGCGCGTAGTGGACGCGATCCAAATGCAAATCGTTGAGCAATGGTTCCGTAATCAGGCCCAAGCCCTGGGTTCGTCCGGGCAGCGTCCCCACCATCGCGATGGCGGCGACGAGCAGATTCACCCAGCCGTAGTAAAACGGCAGGCGCAGAAAAACCGCGTGCGGTTTCGGCATCGGCGCGGCCAGGCCAGTTGTCATGGGGGTTGAACTTAGGCAATGCGCCGGCGGAGCGCGATCATTTTTCCGCCAAATCCAGAGTGGAATCGAGGGTGCGGAATTGGGGCTTGATCTTTGAAATTTCAACCGCCAAAAATTGCCGCGCATTTAACAAAAAACTTTATGGCTGACATCGCGAACCGTTATCCTGAAAACACCGCCGGCAAATACTACGTCGATAACCAGTGCATTGACTGCGACCTCTGCCGTGAGACCGCGCCCGAAAATTTTACGCGCAACGACGACGGCGGTTATTCCTATGTCTTCAAACAGCCGGAGTCGCCGGAACAGGAGGCCCAGTGCAAGGAAGCGATGGAAGGCTGCCCGGTCGAAGCCATTGGCAACAACGGCCCATAGTCGAACCCTCCACCATTTTGCCCGCTCAACTTAACGGTTGGCGGGCGTTTTTGTTTTCCGCAACCGAAACTTGCAAACCGCCGCTTCAATCTTTAGTGGTGGCGGCACTCAACAAGATCGTTCGCCGCAGCATCTCCAATGCTTGTTGCGAAGTGACGAACTTGAAAGTCTCCCGGTCATAGCCGTTGACGCTCTGCAACACCTTCGCGCCGTCCACACTGGCCAGTGCGATGAACACGGTGCCCACTGGTTTCGCCTCGGTGCCGCCGGCTGGCCCGGCAATGCCCGTGACCGAGAGCGCGTAGTCCGCGCCGCTGATCCGGCGAGCGCCTTCGGCCATCTCGCGCGCGGTGGGTTCGCTCACGGCGCCATGAGCGGCCAAAGTTTCCGCGCGCACACCAAGCAAGTTCTGTTTCGATTCGTTGCTGTAAGTCACGAGACCCGCCCACAAAACCGCGGATGCTCCGGGCACATTCGTGATTCGATTTGCGATGTGGCCGCCGGTGCAGGACTCAGCCAGTGCGAGCGTTTGCCTGCGTTCGGTGAGCAAACGAACCACGACGGTTTCCAATGTTTCGCCCCCCTCGCTGAAAATGTGCCGGCCAATTCTTGAGCGAACAATCGTCCCGGCATCAGTCACGATTTGTTCGGCGCGGGAGCCGCTGGCGACCAGACGCACATCGACTTCGCCAACTCGCGCGCAGTAACCAATTTCCAAACCCGCGTCCGTCAGTTGTTTCAGCGGCTGCGCGATTTCATCCTGAATCAGTGATTCGCCCAGGCCGGTCGTTTTGAACGTGTGGCAAACGAAGCCCGCCGTGAGCGGAAATTTTTTGCGCAGCAACGGCACTACTTGATTCGCAAACATCGGCCGCAGTTCGCGCGGCGGGCCGGGCAGCATGACGAGCAACCCAGGAGCGTTTGCGTTCGAGGTTGGCGGAACAAATTCGAGAACCAAGCCCGGTGCCGTGCCATGCGCATTTGCCAACACGAGCGCACCCTCCGGCACGAGTGCCTGGACGGCGGTGTTCGGCGGCATTGGGCGTCCGCGTTTGGCAAAAAAAGTTTCGATGTTTTGAAGAACCGTCGCGTCGTAATGAAGCTTTTTCTCAAACAACTTTGCGATGAGATCGCGGGTCAAATCATCCGAAGTCGGGCCAAGTCCACCCGTGACGATGATCAATTCCGTACGCGCCAAAGCTTCTTTCACGGCGGTCTGAATCGCCGCGCCGGTGTCGGGCACGGCGACCTGGCGGCTCACCGGATGGCCGAGGTCGGCGAGCTGGCGGCAGAGCCATTGCTGATGCGTGTTGAGCACGAAACCGAGCATCAACTCACTGCCGGTGTTGATGATTTCGACGTTCACGCGCGCGGGCAAAAATTCAGGAGGAGTTGGAAGGCTGCGTCGCGGGCTACTTTGCCCCCGTGAAGTCAAAGCATTGCAGGTCCTTGTTATCGCGCACGTACAACTTGCCGCCGGCAAACGCGGGAAAGCTCCACGTCTTGCCGCAGATTTGCTGGCGGCCCAGTTCGACATATTTGTCGGGGTTCGCGGCGACGAGGACGAGTTCGCCAAGATCGGTCAACACCAGTAGAGTTTTCCCGACTGCAAGCGTCGAAGAATACTCCTTGCCGAAACCATCCTGCGCCCAGTGTTGTTTGCCCGTTTGCGCTTCGACACAGACAAAATTTTTGGCCGGCCCGTGACTGAAAAGGTAGTCACCGACGACGACCGGCGTCGCGAGGTTTATTTTCAAATCGGCGTTCAACCATGCTTGTTCGGATTTCACACTGCCGCCCAATTTTGAAATGCGAAACGCGATCAAGCCAAACGTGTGCGAGTTCACAAGGACGGTGTCGCCGATGATCACCGGACTGGCCGTGTGGCGCTTGGCGTTCGTCTTGAGCGGTTCGCGCCAGAGGATTTTGCCGTCGCGCAAATCCGCGCCGACGAGCGCGTCGGCCGTAAACGCCACGACCTGCCGCACGCCTGCTAGTGTGGCCATCATCAAGGAAGAATACGCGGCTTCGTCCTCGCCCGATTTCCAAAGCATCGCGCCGGTGTGTTTGTCGAAACAAACGAGGCTTGCGCCCGTCGTGCTGCCGACCGGGAGCACAATGCGATCGGCATCGATTACGCCCGAGCCGTTGTTGCCGCGCCGCCGCGCCGTACCTTCATTCGCCTTGCTGCCGACGAACACGACGCCGAAGTCTTTTTCAAAGCTCGTGGCCCAGATCGGTTTGCCGTCGGCCAGATTCAGACAGCGGAACTCGCCGTTGCACGACTGCACATAGACGCGAGCACCATCAATTGTTGGTGTGCTGCGCGGCCCGGCGCCCCATTCGTCCTGATACATGCTGGCAAAAGGCGTGCGCCAGATTTCCCTGCCCGATTTGGCTTCAATCAAATGGGCGATTTCCTGTTCGCCATCCTCGTCGAGGTAAACCAATTTCCCGCCTGCAACGACCGGCCCGGAGTGCCCGCCGCCAATTCGAATTTTCCAAACCGGTTTGAGGTCGGCGGGAAGTGACGCAATCGAACGGGCGTCGAGCGCGATCGCGTTGCGCGCCGGCCCGCGCCATTGTGGCCAGTCGTTGTCGATGGCAGCGCACGGCCAGTTCACGACGGCGAGAGGAACGATCGCAAGGCAACTGGTGATCAGCCAGCGCGACCAACGCCAGAGGTGCTTTGAAGAATTAGAGTTCATACGTTCAGATTTGCTCCGGCAATACGCCAAGCGCCTTCACTTCGCTCAAACCCAGCGGCGGCACTACCAAGCGCCGTCAACCAGGAGCGCAGTTACTTTCTTCGCGAAGTCTTCCGCCAGCAAGGGCAGCGCCTGACGCTCGGCGCTGGGCAAATCGCCGCCGGCGCGAATCGTCGTGCGGCCCCAGATCAAGCGTTCGAGCAACACTTTGTCCGTGCCGCGTTCCACGGCCTTGACTTGGACGCCCAGATGCAACGCGTAGTCCCGGACGGTGATGACGTCCTTCGGTTGAAAGCTCAATTCCTCGCGGCGAAACTCCGTGATGACGCCATCGAGCACGACATCGCCGCTCCCGTGCGTGTTCAGTCGGAAGGTGCCTTCCTGCTGGAGCGTCCGGCGGAGCGAATTCCCCACCGCTTCGATGAGGCGCGGCTCCGGTGTTTCGTTGCGAAAGAAATTCACCTGAACCGTTTTCGATCCAGCGGCCACGCCGCTTGTCGGCCCGAGTCGATAACCAGCGCACCCCGTGATCCAGAGCGCGAGGCAGCTAATCCACGACAGCACGAACATTCGCGAGCGCATCACTTTGGCGGAGCAGCTTTGGCCGTGCGCTGCTTGATCGTTTCGATGCGTTGTTTCGCTTCTTCGGCAAATTTCGACGTCGGATCTTTCAACAGAACTTCGCTGTAATAAACCAGCGCGCCGTCCCAGCGCTTTTTCTTTTCGTAAAATTTCGCAACCATGAAACTGCCGCGCGCCTGCTCGACTTTCAGCGACGAGATCTGTTTTTGCGCCTCCGTCACGCGCGGGTCCTCAGGAAACATGGTGATGAAATCGTTGAACGTGGTGATCGCTTGTCCCGCGACGCTTTGATCATACTCCGCTTTCTTGGCCTGCCTTTGGTAGGCGAGTCCCTGCTTGTAAACAGCGTCCGCCGCGACCGTTTTCTGATCGTGATAGCGATCCGCCGCGACCGCGTAGGCGCGCACGGCCGCCGGGTAATCTGATTTTTTTTCACGCGCCGCGCCGATGTTCATCTGGGCCTTCGGCCCGACTTCGCTGTAGGCGCCGTTCTTGATGATTTTTTCATACATCTCGGCGGTCTTGTCCATGTTCGGAAAAAACGGAACGTAGCCCCAAAGCTTGAACCACTGGCCCGCCAGAAAACGGTTGGCGATGGTGAACTGGCGTTGGAGCACCTCGGCGTAACTCTCGCTCTTGGGATATTTTTCGATGAGTTTTTGATACTGTTTGAAGGCCTTTTCGTCCTGATGCTTTTCCTCATACGCGCGACCGATGAGATATTGCGCCTTCGGTGCGTAATCGGAGAGCGGCCAGGTGCTCACGGTGCGACGGGATGCCTTGAGGGCCAGGCTGTAGTCTTTTTTGTCGAACGCCGCCTGCGCGACTTCCAGTTGATCCTTCGCGCGCGTGCGCCGCCACTTGCCGCCGCCGACCGGCTCGTAAATCCAGCCTTCATCGGCGCGATAAATCAGCGGCGCCGGTGAATTGAATGGCAGCGCGATCAGGCAAAGCAAAATCAGAATGCAACGAATGAACCAGTGACGCATGGCCCGACCGTAACGAACGGCAATTTTCAAGTCAAGGAACCGGGCGGGGAGTTGGCGCGGCAGTTTGGAAGTTCGAGCAGCGCTCGGACTTGGCTTTCAAAATCAAGCCTATGGCGGAAAACCAATCGCCAATTTGACGGCCTGGTATTCGGGATGAACACGGCCGTCGCGCTGACGAATGATCAACGGCGGCTCCACCCACGTCCGCTCTCGAAACGACGCCGGCAAATGCCCGGCCAGCATCAGCACGAACAAGTTTAGCAACGGTTCCGAACCTTCGCGCAGGATCACCGGGCGACGGCGCATGATGACGAGCGAAGCTGCGCACGCGGCCAGTTCCACGCGCTCGAGTTGCTCCGTCGGAAACACGCACGCGAAGATGCCGCCGGGCGCGAGCCGCGCCGCCGCGACCGCGCAATAATCGGCAATGTTGCCGCGCAACTCGAAACGACAGGCCACCGTTTGGGGATGGCCGCCTTCGATCCCGGTGCCCTGCGGAAAATACGGCGGACTGCCCATGACAAGATCAAATTTTTCCGCGGCCCCCCAAACCGCCGGGTCGCGAAAATCGCCCAGCCGGATTTCGTAACGCTCCTCCAGCCCATTGAAACGCGCCGACTTGCGCGCGAGCCGGACGCTTTCCGCCTGCGCCTCGATGGTCACGAAGCGCGCGCCCGGCAAACGCCACGCCGCGATCATGCCGACCGACCCGATGCCGCTGCCGAGATCCAGCACCGTTCGCGCGCAGGGACACCACGTCGTGCCGTACCAGGCGGTGAGCACATCATCCGTGGAGAAGCGATGGCCTTTCGTAAGTTGAAAAATCCGGAAGTAGCCGCTGATAGCGTCGAGTGTCTCGCCTTCCTCCAGTGGAACCTCCGCATCGCCGACGCTGGACGGCAGCGGGCCGGGCTTGGCCCAGTTCTTGAAAAACGGCGCAGTGAAATCGCGCGGCGGTTGCGTTTGATTTTTCGTGTCCACGGGCGTTGCCAATTTGCTGGCGCTCGCTGCCACTTCAAAGCCGAACTTGCGACACTTTCATCGCGACCACAAGAAACCCCATCAAGCCGAAATAAAGCACGGCCATCGTCCAGCGTTGCGCCGGCGTCACCTCGAAATAACGCGCCTCTTCTTCGGTGCGCCGGCGAAACAACGAAAACAAGCGCGGCAGCGAAAAGATAAAAATCAACAGCAGCAAAAAATTAAAATGCGTGTAAAGCAGAACGCCGATGACGCCGATGCCGATCACCCAGAGCCACGGTGAAATCGCCGTGGCGATTCGTCCGCCATCGAGAAAACCCACGGGCGCGAGGTTGAAAAGATTCAACAAGAAGCCGGTTTGGGCCAGCGCGGCAAACAGCGGATTTCCTGTCAGCGGATAGAAAAAATAGCAAACCACCGCGCCCAGCGATCCGAGCAGCGGTCCGCCGATGCCGACCTGCGCCTCGATCCACGCGTTGGGCGGCGCTTCCTTCAGCGCGATGAACGCGCCCATGAATGGGATGAACACCGGCGCGCCGACCTTTATCCCGACGCGCCGGGCGGCCACCAGATGGCCGCACTCATGCACGAAGAGCAGCAACACAAATCCCAGCGCGTACCACCACCCATAGATGTTCGCATAAACCCACATCATGAGAAACATCGAGCCGCCGGTTTTGAGCAGGACTGGAAAAAATTTCAGGAACGGCAGCAGGAATCCTTTGAACTTCAGCAGCAAGACGCCGACGACAGCCAGCGGCGCAAAAAACTTTTTCAACTTTTGCCAGACGCTCGTTTCGGCGGGCGCGGGATGGTGAATCAATCCATCCGGCGTTGGTGGATGCGTGTCCATGCGCGCAGCATTCGGAGATTTTTTCCCACGGTCAATGGAAATGAAAGCGAAGCCAACCCGCACGTCGAAGCACTCCAAAACTTATGGCCACGGGTATGGAATTTGTTACGCTCACCGCCGATCCTTATGAAATCACCGACGAATCCTTGGAAAGAATTTTTTCTGAACTGGTCCGCGCGCAGTGCGCTGGCCGCGATCCTGTACTTTGTGATGGTTGCGCCGAACCTGGCCACGGCGGCTGCCGTTACCGAAACCGCCGCGCCACACGCCGTGTTGCGGCGAGTGGCCGACGAATGGCGCGCCGAACATCGTCTGATCGATTTGCACCAGCACATCGATTGCACCGAGGAACATCTCGCGCGCACAGTGCGCATCATGGATGCCGTGGGCCTCGGCATCGGCGTCAATCTCAGCGGCGGTACCGTGACGCGGAAGGACGATCAACCTTCTGACTTCGAACGGAACAAGCGATTGTCGGATCGGCTCTTCCCCGGCCGCTTCGTTCACTACATGAATTTGGATTACGCCGGTTGGGACGAGCCGGATTTTTCGGAACGCGCCGCTCAACAGATTGAAGAAGGCCATCGTCTCGGCGCGGCCGGATTCAAAGAGTACAAGCGCCTTGGACTTTTCTTGCGCAACAAAGCCGGTGAACTGCTTCGCATCGACGATCCGAAACTCGATCTGGTTTGGAAAAAATGCGGTGAACTCGGAATGCCGGTTTCGATTCACGTTGCCGATCCGCGCGCCTTCTGGCTTCCCTACAACGATCAGAACGAGCGCTGGACCGAGCTCAAAGATCACCGCAACTGGTGGTTCGGCGACCGCGCGGTTTATCCGCCGCGCGAAGATCTGCTCGCCGCGCTGGAGCGCGTCATCGAGCGGAATCCGAAGACCACGTTCGTCTGCGTTCATTTCGCGAACAACGCTGAAGACATCGACTGGGTGGACCAGATGCTTGATCGCCATCCGAACATGAACGCCGATCTCGCGGCGCGGATTCCCGAACTTGGCCGCCACGATCCGGACCAAGTCCGCCGCCTGTTCCTCAAGCATCAAGACCGGATCTTTTTCGGCACGGACTTTCAAGTGTACGATCGCTTGGATTCAAGGTGACTGGACCATCGACGCCATCGGTTTGCCGTCGGTCGCGTTGCGAAAAATCTATTTCGACAACGCCCGCCGGTTGCTCGCGCGCTCGTTGCCATTGCCGGTGTTAAAAGCTGTGCACGTCCGGCGTGATTTCAAACCGGACGCCAACACCGGCAAAGCGGTTTGGAAAAACGCGCCCATCGCGCACCTCGATTACGAAACGACCACGTCGGCCTCGCGTTCAGATTTGGCCACTACCGCCCGCGCGCTCTGGTCGGACAAGTTTTTGTATCTCGCCTACGAATGTCCCTTCACCGCGTTGACGATGTTCGAACCGGCGAATCCGAAGCGTGAACGATTCGGGCTGTGGGAGAAGGATGTCGTCGAGGCGTTCATCGCGCCCGATCCGAATCAAGTCGGGCGCTACAGCGAATACGAAGTCGCGCCGACCAATGAAAAATTGGACGTGGTGATCGACCCGCCGCGCAATGATTTCGAGTGGAGCAGCGGCTTTGAATCCGCTGTGAAGATTGACTGGAAGCGAAAAGTGTGGCGCGCGGAAATGCGGATTCCGTTTGAGGCGTTCTTCGGCTTTCGGCCCGAGGCAGGCAAACGCTGGCGGCTCAATCTCTATCGCATCGACCGCGCGAACAAAACTCTGCTCGCGTGGAGTCCAACGCTCAACGGCTCGTATCACACGCCGGAGAAATTTGGCATCTTAGAGTTTGCGCAATGAACGGCCCTCGCGAAAACACCACAGCGCCTTGTGCGTGCGGACGAACAGGTCGCCATTGGAGACGCCCATCGAGGCGATCGTCGCTTCGCCGAGCGAGTTCGTCGCCAGCACTTCAAATTTCGGACCGGCCTTGAGCACGAAGGCGTCGCCGGCCTGGTTGATGGCGTAGAGCTTTCCGTCCGCGAGCACCATCGACGACCAGTTGTCCGACTTCGCCGCCGGGCCACGGAGTCGTTCCTCCCAAATCAACTTGCCGGTCTCCAATTCGAAGCACTCCGCCACGCCAGAGTCGTTGAGAATGTAGATATACCCGTCGTGGATCACTCCGGAGCCGATGCGCTGTTTGGTCTTTGGATGATGCCATAGGCGGCGCGACTCGGTAACATCACCGGAACCGCCCGCTTTCACGGCGAGCGACATGCCACTGTACCCACCCATCGCGACAGTGATTTCCTTCCGCTGGTCGTAGAGCGGTGAGGTGTAAACGAGCGGATTGAGGCCGGCGCAACTCCACAACTCACGGCCCGTCTTTGGCTCGAAGCCAATCACCCGCTTCGGCCAGGTCAGGATCAATTCCTCGCGCCCGCCGGCCTTGATCGCGACCGGCGTGCTCCATGAGCCGGTCCAGACCGGCTTCTCCTGTCCCGGCCTCTTCTCGCCCGAGTCGGCGTTCGGCTCGGCCACACGCCAGACCTCATTGCCGGTCTTCTTGTCCAGCGCCACCAGGAAGCTCGGTTCGCCCGGCCCGAAGTTCAGGTAGCAGAGATTGTCGTGCAGCGCCGGCGAAGAGCCCCAACCCCAGATGTGTTTCTGCGGGCCGAGGTCGCGCCGCCACAGCTCCTTCCCTTTCATGTCGTAGCAAAACAATCCGGCCGAACCGAACCACGCGATCACGCGCTCGCCGTCCGTCACCGGCGACGAGGAGCCTTGCGGATTGGTCTCGTGCGTCGGTTCGCTGGCCTCAACGACTGTGCCCTGTTGCCAGAGCAACCGGCCCGTCGCGCGGTCGAAGCACAGCAAGGCACGCCGTTTCTCCGCCTCGACGGCTTGCGTCACGAACACGCGGTTGCCCCACACGATGGGCGTCGAGTTGCCGCGCTCGGGCAGCGGCGTCCGCCAGCGCACGTTCTCGTTTCTGCCCCAGCGCAGCGGCAGGTTTTTCTCGTTGGCCACGCCCGTGCCCGCCGGCCCGCGCCAGGCCGGCCAGTTTTCGGCCAGCACAGAAACATCGGCCCACAGCACGCCGGCTGCGAGCATCGTCAACCAATGGATCTTAAGGATCTGAAACTTCTTCATAAAGTTGCTGGCAGCCATTGAACCACGAACCGGCTCGAAGGCAAACGAACGAATTCGAGCGGCGTAGAGCAGAACTTGACCACGGGCCGGGCGACGCGGAACGCCGTCCGCCGGAAGCGTGCGCTCCCATCGTCTTTCCAACGCGCCCGTCTCCAATTTTGAAGTTGTCAGGTGAACGACTGAGTTCGTCAGCCAGACACTTGCGCGAGGCTCAAGGCTGGCGAAGCAAGCGGAAGAACTGCCACGCATTCGTGCGCGTGTCGCTCCAAATAAAATTGGTTCCCGTGGCGATCAGATTGGTGGCGAGCGTCAGCCACGAAACCAAGTCGGTGGAGCTTTCCACATCGTAGCCGCGGGCCGCCGTGGTTTCCCATTCCAAGTTCACCCGTCCGTTTTTGAAACCGACCGCGAGCAAGCGGAATGGCTGGTCGTCAGGAGTGCGGAATTCCATGAACACCGGCAAATGATCCGAAGCGATGGCGTCGTCGGATTTTTCCAAACCAGCGGGCAGCGGCACAACAAGGTCGGTGCGGAACACCTGGCTCGCCACGATGTTCGAGTAAAGCACGCCGCACGGCAGGATATAATCAAAACGCGCGTTGAGCGTGCCGCGAATCGAAATCGTGCGTTCACTGCCGCTGACTGGATTCAGCGGAGTGGTGAGATGCAGGCCCGTGGCGGCGTTGACCAGTCGCTGGATCGGGTGTCGCGACGAAGACGGAGGATGATTGACGTCTTCGTTCAAATCACCAGTGAGCACGTAAGGCCGTCGTCCATTTGCAGGCAGAAATGTGGTGACGAAAAAATTGGAAACCGCGCTGGCCTCCGCCGCGCGCCGCGCTGCGCTCGTGGCGTCGCTCATGGACTTGAGGTGCGTCGTGAACACGTGCAACGGGTCGGGAAATCCCGGCACCGGAATTTCCGCCTCGAACAAATCTCGCGTGAAGTTTCCGTCGAATCCGAAGGGGATCAAGCTGACGCCATCCAGCCACTTTTGCGACCGCGTGATCGGGAAGCGGCTCGCGATCACGCTGCGGAGAAATCCATCCGTGCCGGAATTTGTGGCCAGATGATAACCCGGCAAAAACGCTTCGACGAAGTGCGCCATCTGGTACGTGTTCGTGAAGGGAATTTCGTTGAACGTGATGATGTCGGGACGCAGATAAATCATCTGCCGTCCGATGGCGCGCACTTGCGGCGCGTTCGTGCTCCAATCCGTCGAGCGGTTGCCGGCGACGTTGTAAGTGAGTAGCGAGAACGCGCTGGCGGTGGCGCTGACGGCAAGCCAGACAAGCAGGATCGTCGCGCAGCAATTCACGAGCGGAGTCACCCGCCGACCAAGCCCGTCGGTGACGCGCGTGGCCTCAGCGCTTTTCGTTGTAGGCTCTTTGCGAATACTTCTCCTCCGTCAATTTGCCAGCGGCGTGCATGAGGGAATCGTCCGGTGTGAACGGCTGCCAAGCCACGCCCCAATCATTTGCCGCGTGTATGCACATCGCCTTTTCCCAATCGGCGCGCGAAAACGGTTTCGCCGGCGGCTGCACCGAACCTTGGATGAGCAGGCCGCGGCGATTGCGGCGCTGGGCCGCGCCGGCGATTTTTTCCCCCGACGCGAGCAAGTCGAATTTCTCCGCACCGATGAAGCATTGACCAGGCGCTGCTTTTTGAGCGGACAACGCGAGGTTCGTCGGCAAACCGAGCCGCGCGAACGCCGCCTGCACCCACGCGTGAACGCGCGCGTAACTTTCCACGGCGGCGAGCTCGTGCCAGGGATGCGTCGGCGGGAACACGAAACTGTAGGTCCAATCCGCGTCGTGTGGAACCAGTCCGCCGCCGGTAGGCCGGCGAATCAATGGGCGCAAGTTCGTCATCTTTTCCACATCGGCAAATTTTTGAAAATAGCCGAAAGTCGCTGCCGGCTCCGCCCAGCCGTAGAATCGCAGAATGGGACGCTGCCGTTCCGCCACGGCGTCCAAAAGCGCTTCGTCCCACGCCATGTTCGCGGCGGGATCGCCAAGGCCGGATTGAAGGAGAAACCAAGTTTCAGACATGCGCACAAGCGTTCGCAGAATTCTCCGACTGGCGAGATCAAATTTTGCCGGCGGAGGGACAAAGCGGCGCGATTTCGCAGTGCGCGCAATCGGGACTCCGCGCCGCGCAACGCCGCCGGCCATGCCAGATCAGCCAGTGACTGAAGAGCGTCCACTGCGGCTGCGGGATGAGTTTCTGCAACGCCAGTTCAATTTTCTCCGGCGTCGTTTCTCGCGTCAGGCCGAGCCGCTGGGACAAACGTGTGACGTGAGTATCGACGACGACACCGTGATTGATGCCGAAGGCGTTGCCCAAAACGACGTTCGCGGTTTTGCGACCGACGCCGTCCAGTTCGATGAGCTGCTCCATCATGCGTGGCACGCCGCCGCCGTGACGTTCGACGAGTTTACGGCAGCACGCCTGGATGTTTTTCGCCTTGTTGCGAAAAAGCCCGATGCGCCGGATGTCCTCCGCGAAGGCCGCCGGATCGGCCGCCGCGTAACCCGCCGCGTCGCGATACTTCCTGAACAAATTCGCGGTCACGAGATTGACCTGCTTGTCCGTGCATTGCGCTGAGAGAATCGTGGCGATGAGCAGTTCGAGCGGCGTTGAGAAATTCAATTCGCAATGCGCGTCCGGGTACGTCGCCGCCAGCGCGACGATGATTTTCTGGGCACGCTGGGTCTTGGCTTCGTGAGATTCGCGGGGCATTGGTTAAGTTCCAGTGACCAGCGGTGCGGAGGCAAAGCCACCACGAAAACTGGTTTCGCATTTGGCTCGCAATTGAAGCAGGCAGGGCGGTTTCACGATGCGAGCGAGGTTATGTTGCCAACTGCCAATTGCAAGCGGATGGCAAGAGATGAGGGTTTGCCAAAGATAGGAGCCGGCACCGCTCAGGGTCGGCAGTTCCTGCCACGTGCCGACATCCCAAAGCTTGACGGTCTCCCGCCCGCCCGAAGTGGAAATCAACCGTCCTCCACCCGGGCCGAACGCGACGACTTGACGACATTCCATCGCGGCACAGTTTGTTCTCCGGTTAAAAGCTGGAAAAGCAACTTCGACTTACTGTTGTTCAATGATTTCCACGATGCTCTCGGTATCGATCATGGCCCATTTCGACTCTCCGAAGAAAAAAATCATGTGGTAATCTTTTGGCGCGCCAAAACTTCGAGGCTCATTGAAGTTATATTGCATGCCATTGTTGAGCCGCACCGCGAATGGGCGGAATGGTTGCCGTTCCACAGTATTTCTGATGTCTTCGACTTTCATTGTGGCGAGTTTACCTCAACCGCCTGGTGCCGCCAGTTAAAATCCAAAGGGCCTGTGACTTTGCCTGCTTGCTCGCTCTTTGCCGCTCCAGCAAGAAACGTAAGGAAAGCATTCTCTGGCGTTGCGAAAACCGGCTATTCATGGCTGCTTGCTTTCCGCTTTCTCCTTCGCCTCGGCGGCGGCGATTTCCTCCCAAGATGGCGCGCGCCAGAAGCGTCTTCCCCCATCAATCCGCCGCGTTGGGAGTGGCGATGCATTGTCACCACCAGATGAAATTCGGATCGGGCGCGGGCGAAAAAAGCCAATTGTCCATCGCGTTCGGGAACGAGAAGAATTCAACGTGGCCGTCGCCTTAAAGCATGTTGGCCCGGCGTTGACCGCCCTTGCTGCCGCCGTGCCAGAACGTCCGCGGATCGCTCCGCAGCCGATTGGCATGCCAGGGATTGTCACCTTGGATGATCTTGTTGACCGTTCGGATCATGGCGGCCCGCTTCATCGGCCTCCGCTCGCCACTGGGTGAATCACCGGTGACGTGCTGGACGCGGGACAGTTCAATGGACCACTCGTCCAAGTAACTATTGCCGAGTTGTTCAAACAGATTTAAGTAGTGGCCCTGGTAACGGAAGGGTGTCGCGCCCGTTTCCGAGTCCCCTTTGTCGCCGGGGCAGCGCCAGGTTTCTTGCGTAGGCGTATAGACATTCAAAGGACGAGGCTTGGCCAACTCCGGCGTGCCGTTGGTAGCAAAAAATCCTGGCGCACCGCCGACAAGGAGCCAATTGGCAGTAATGGGGAATGAATCATCGTTGTCATCGGTGTAGAGGTAGTACGCGATACCGATCTGCTTCTGATTACCGGCGCACTTGATTCGTCGCGCTTTCACTTTCGTCTGAGCGAGCGCGGGCAATAGCAGTGAAGCGAGGATAGCAATGATGGCAATGACGACCAAAAGTTCGATGAGAGTGAAAGCGTTCAGTAACCGTTTGGGACAAGTTTTCATTTCGCTTCCTCCTTTCTCAAATAACTCATGCGCGCCGGCTCTTCACGCTCAATCTCCGCCATCGTTGGCGCACGCCAGACGCAGATTTCGTACGGGCTGACGGCAGCCAGCGTGTTCTCATCGAGAAACATCACGTCGCTGAGTTTGTAGTTCAGGTCCTTTAGGCGAGCCACTTCGCGTTTGGTATCGAGGTCCCAGAGCACGATTGTTCCCGACTGGCTGCCGCCGGCAAGCCGCGTACCGGCGGACGAGAACGCGACGCAAAACATCGCGGACAAACCAGGCGAGAACGTGGCCAATGGTTGGGACTCGTCAAGGGACCACAACTGAACCGTCCCACCGGACCAACTCGTTGCGAAACGTTTGTTGTCCGGAGCGAAGGCCAAATAGGGCCAGCCGCCTTGCGCCGGCCTGGCGAACTGGCGTGCCTCGGTGGTGTCGGTATTCCACGCCAGACAGCCATCGCTACTCGCGACGACTACCCAGCGCGAATCCGGCGAGAATTCAGCTACGCGCTCATAGCCCCTTTTCTCTATGCGCTTAAGTTCACGGTGAGAGGTGACATCGTATAGCACTGCCTTTGTCGGGTCCGACGCCGCGAGGAAACGTCCGTCTAAGCTGAGGCGCAACCGGTAGAGTGGGTAGTCCCGTTGCAACTCCAACTCGGCGATATCTTCTGAACTCTCCGTTGAGCCAAGAGGGAACGCGCGCAGTTGGATCTGATTCCTTTTTGTGTAGGCAGGAAGTTTGCCGCGACTGGCAACCCAGTAATTCCCGAATCCCACGGTGTCGTCCTTCGGTACTCGGTGAATTTCTTGAAGAGTGTCGGGATCGAGCAAACTGGTGAATCCATTCGTATTCCAAACTCCGCAGAGCTTTTGGTCGGGCCAGAACCAGAGCCCGTTCGTCGCCGGCGGAAGCTTCTTGCGAACGACATCGCGAGTTTTGGGCGTTGTGCTCCAGAGCTTGACCCGCCCCAGGCTATCGATACTCGCCAGCTTGCGGCCATCGGGCGAATAGCGCAGCGCGACGGGCAGACCCGGATGATTGTAGAGTCTGCTCAACTCCTGTTCCGAGGCCACGTCCCAGGTGCGGATGGTCCCATCTCCGCCGGCACTCGCCAAAGTCTGGCCGTCAGGTGAGAACTGTGTGCTCCATGCGGGTTCCATTTGATTGGTAAAAGAAGCGATGCGTTGTTGCGTTGAGATCTCCCAAAGCCGGATCGAGTGATCCACTCCAGCCGTGGCGACCCGCTTCCCGTCCGCTGAGAATCGAACGTCCGTGAACGCGCCTTTGATAAGCGCCATCTCCGCGTGCGCCTGGAAAAGAAAGATTTGCGAGCCGTTGACGAAATCCCACAACAACAACTCGCCGTTTTCCAGACCGAGTCCCAAGGTGCGACCATCCGGCGAGAAAGACAAATAGCCAAACTGCAACAACCCCGCCTTTTCCGGTGGGAGCGGAGTGACTCGCCTGGTTTCCTTGCCTGTCGTGAGGTTCCAGACAATAAGTTGGTTCTTCGCAACGCTTGCGAGCGTTCGACCATCGGGTGTGATGGCCAGGCCCGTAATTTTGTCTTCGAGCGGTATCTGCGCGAGGAACCGCCGCATTACCACGTCCCATATCTTAATTTCAGTACCGCCGGGCATTACGAATGCAAACAGGCCGTCGCGCGGTGAATCAGCGAGAAGTTCGCACGTGCCTGACCAAAGATTCGTCGAGAAAACTTCTCGTTGGGAAAGCACCTCCCAAACTTTGACGTGGCCGAGTTCGTCGATCGCTGCTAACTGCCTCCCGTCAGGAAGAAAGGCGACCGCGCCCGACATACCGCCAAGGCCTCCGAATTCGCCCAAGATCGTCGCGTCATCCGGTTTTGTGGCGTGCCACAAATAACGCCACTCCCAATCACGGATGTCAGTCGCGGCCGTAGGAGCCGAAGTAAGCGAGGTCCGACCTATTTCGGATTTTGGCGAATGAGCCTCGTTAGCTCGGCTGCCATCGCGGTTCGTCGGCCAGTACGGTTCGAGCAATTCGTGTGTGTGAGCAAGGTTTCCTTCGTAAAAGGCGCGATAAGCTGCTTGCATGTCGGCGGCGTAGAGATTGCGCCGCGTTTCAAGTTCGCTTTGCTCGGCTTTGCGCTGCTCTTTCTGGGCCACGTGCTGCTGTTCAACTGCATTCGCTTCGGCTGCTGTTGCTTTATGTTTCTCTTCGACTGCGCTGGCTCTGGCTCGTTCGGCCTCGGCACGGGCGTGCCTCTCGCGGTAGAAAGACCAGGTGGAAAAGCTCAACCCGACCGCCAGTGCCGCGAAGATGGCCACCGCCGCCGCAAACGCGAGTTTGTTCCTCCGAAACGCTTTTTGAAACCGATACGCCACACTCGGTGGGCGCGCGGTGACTGGCTCGTTGTTCAGGTAACGTTTAAGATCGGCGGCGAGGCCGTTGGCGGTTTCGTAACGGCGCGTGCGATCTTTTTCCAGGCACTTCATCACGATCCAATCCACGTCGCCGCGCAGCAGCGCCGCGAGTTTTGCGGGGTCGGCGCTGCGGCGCTTGGCGGTGGTCGTGCGCTCGTCGCCGAGGAGACTGTCCAGGCGCGTCGAAGGACGGACAGGTTCCTGCTCGCGAATGGTACGGCGCATTTCGTCGAGGCCGGACATGAGGAGTTCCTTGCCGTCGAAAGGCGTCCGACCCACGAGCAATTCGTAGAGCAACACGCCGAGCGCATAAATATCGCTGCGCGTGTCGATGTCGAGGCTCGTCATGTCTGCCTGTTCGGGACTCATGTAGGCGGGCGTGCCGATGAATTGCTGGAACTGGGTGTAGATCGTCTTGTCCGTCAACTCGCCCTGCGTGGCTTTGGCGATGCCGAAGTCGATGACCTTGGGCACGGGCGCGCCGTCGTTGACGGTGACGAGGATGTTCGACGGCTTGATGTCGCGATGGATGATCCCCTTTTGGTGGGCGTGTTGGATCGCGTGGCAGACTTTGATGAACAGGCCGAGGCGCTCGATCGTGGAGAGATGATTCTCGTCGCAATACTGCGTGATGGCGACGCCGCGCACGAGTTCCATCACGAAGTAGGGGCGGCCCGCGTCGGTGGCGCCCGCATCGAGCACCTTCGCGATGTTCGGATGATCCATGAGCGCGAGCGCCTGTCGTTCGGCCTCGAACCGTGCGACGACCTGCCGCGTGTCCATGCCGAGCTTGATGATCTTGAGGGCGACGCGGCGCTTCACTGGCTCGCGCTGTTCGGCCACGTACACCGCGCCAAAGCCGCCTTCGCCGATCTTTTCGAGCAGCTTGTAGCGGCCAATCAATGTGCCCGGTTCCTCCAACGACGCCGGCTCCGGCGCGAGCACGGTTTTGGGCAACTCGGCGGCGGGTTGTTCGAGGAAACTGTCCGCCTGGTGATTCCGCAACAAGGCTTCGACTCGCGCGCGCAAGGCCGCGTCGCCGCGGCAGGCGCCGTCGAGGAACGCTTCGCGCAGCGTGCCTGGTTTTTCCAGCGCCTGCAGAAAAATCTCCCGCGCGCTGCCGGCGTCGTGAAGTTTGTCGTCGTTCATAAAACTCGTCTCTGATCATCAATGCGATTGGCAAACGAAAATCCCGCCAAAAATCTTTCGCGGCGTGAAACGCAATTGTTTGCGGTCTTGGCTTGTGATTTACCCGCATATTTCACAGATGCTGTGGCCACTGTCCAATAGATCTCCTAGCACCCGGCTTGAGCCGGGTGATCGGAACCGGCCAAAGGAAGAACCGTTTCAAAGGTTTTTCTCGATCTGTTCCAAACCCGAACTCTGAAATAAGAACCACGGATAACACGGATCAACACGGATAGAAGCCGGTACGGCCATCTCCCGAATCTGAGGGAAAAAATTCCACCGACTGAGCGCGTTCCCTCCTGGTGGATCCGTGTCATCCGTGGTTTCAACTTCAGAGGGCAGTCCTAACCTCGCTCCAGTTCGTGCCGCAGGAACGCGCGCGCAAACGTCCACGACCGCTCCGCGCTGCGCAGCGGCATTTCCAAAATCTCCGCCGCGGCCGGCATGGACATGCCGACGAAGTAACGCAGCTTCACAAGTCGCGCCGCCGCCGCGTCTTCAGCCTCCAGCCGCTCCAGGGCTTCACTCACGGCCAGCAACTCGTCGTCCGGCGCCTTCACGACGAGCTTGGAGTCGGTCAGTTCTTCACGTTCGACGAAGCCGCCTTTGGCCAAAACTTTTCGCCGTCGCGCGCGTTCGATGAGGATGCGCCGCATGGCTTCGGCAGCGGCCGCAAAGAAGTGGGCGCGGCTTTGAAACTTCGCCGCGTCATTGCCCACGAGGCGCAACCAGGCTTCATGGACGAGCGCGGTGGGTTGCAACGTTTGCGCCGCGGCTTCGTTGGCCATTTTGTGCGCGGCCAGCCGGCGCAGTTCGTCGTAGATGAGCGGCAACAATTCCTCGGCGGCTTGGGGGTCGCCTTGCCGGGCGCGTTCAAGAATATGCCTGGCGTCGCTCATGGCTGAATCCGCGCCACGGTAGGCGACCCGGGCAGCGCGGGCAACGCAGATTCGGTGATGTTACGGTTTGACCAAAAACTCGGAGTGCCGATCATTGCCCGGTGGCCACTGCGAGCCTTACTTTCATGTTAAGCAATGTTCGGCGTTCCGAATCTAAATTCAAAGACTCTGCCGATTCGTGAAGCCTTGACATTTGGCAGGCGCTGGATTCGATTGGCGTGGCACATTTCCCTATGAGAAAATTATTCATCCTCCTCAGTTTGAACGTTGTTTTGCTCACACGACTCGCCGCGCCCTCAACCGTTGCACAGCCGCTGGGAAGCATATTCTACAATTACCTCGACCTCTCCGGCGGTGGAACCCAAATCAAACTCGCGGCGATCAACCCTGATGGCAGCGGCGATCAATTGGTTAACCTCGGGTTGAGGAATCCGGCGTATCCCGTGTGGTCGCGTGACGGACAACTGCTCGCAGTGGCCGGCAACGACCCCGCGCGGCCATTCAAGTGGAGCACCGACATCTTTGTCGTGAACACGGCGAACAATCAGACCGCCAAAATCACCGCGTTTGAAGACACGGCGAACGCAAGCGGCTTCCTCACGTTTTATCCGTCCTACCTTGCGTTTTCACCCGATCGCAAACGCATTGCGGCCGGCATGGTCAGCTATATCGGCGCACGCAGCACGATCATCTACACAAACGACACGAGCAACGGCCAGCAGGTCGGCCCGTATGACACGGTTTCAAAAGTCTCCCGTTGCATAAGCCTCGCCGTGTTTCCATTGGACGGCTCGCCCGGTTACCTGGTCGCGAACGGACTTTGCGATGATGATCTGGCTCATCCAGGCGAGGGCATCGATTGGTCGCCGACGCAGGACTTAATCGCGTATCCCTTCAACGTCACCACGACATTCAGCGGCGCGGGCGGGCAATTCCCGCTCACGGCGATTCATTTGACCGAGACAACGGCGGGCGCGGCGGATCAAGGCCGCCGACGTCAAATCAGTTTTCCCGGCGGTCAGACGGGCGGGCCGTTCGATCAAATTACGCTCGCCTGGCAATCCGATTTTGCCCCGTCGTTTTCGCCCGATGGCCTCCAGATCGCCTACGTTCGTTTGCTGACTTGGACGACTTCTGCTGGCGTCCAGCCGCCTTCCATTCCGGCGATCCACATCGTGGGCGTGGACGGCGCGAACGACCGCGAGATCGCGAAGTTCAATCAAGGCGACTACATCACGCGAATCTCTTGGTCGCCGGATGGCGCGCAACTCGTCTTCGATCTCGGGCGGCAGGCGCTGCGCGATGGCTTTCCGTTGCGCACATTCGATCTGCAATCCGTCACGCTCGCTCGCATGAACGCCGATGGCACCGGCTTCGTGCAGTTGCGCGGAGCCCCCGCGACGTGGCCGACGTGGCGGCCCGGAACCGTGACACCGCCGCCGACTCCCGGAAACGGTGGGGGAACGGCTCCGGCACTGGGCGTGAGCCTGGTTCGCGGTGTTACTCCGTCTCTGACCATCTCCTGGCCGGCGACGGCGCAAAACTTCGTGTTGGAATCCAGTCCTGCGCTCGGCGCGGCGGCGAACTGGCAGACTGTCAACGCCCAAGTCAGCTCTGGCGGCGGACAGAACAACGTGACCATTACGCTGAACTCAAACACGCGTTTCTTCCGCCTGCGTTCACCGTGAGTTGAAAAATTTTGCGCAAATTCTGACGTAAAACTTGCGGCCGACTATCGCTTTTCTTGCAGAAACGCGATCAAGTCACGAAGTTGCGCCGGCGTCATCGTCGCTTCCAGGCCTTCGGGCATGAGTGAAAGGCCGCTCGACTCCAAGCGTTTGATCTTCTTGCGCACGATGAGGACTTTCTTCCCGCCCGCCTGCAAGAGCGTCACGGCGTCGCCGGACTGAGCTTGCAAAATGCCCGTCTCGAATTCGCCGGAATCGGTCTCGACGTTGTAGCTGATGAAGCCGGGATTGATCGCCATGTTCGGGTCGAGAATGTTCGACGCGAGATCCTCGACGCTGCGATGCGACACATCCGTCAGTTCCGGCCCGACGTGGTTGCCCTCGCTCCCGACGGCGTGACACTGCGCGCAGTTTTTTGAAAAAATCTCGCGGCCCGCGCGCGCGTCACCGGTCGCGGGCAACTTCGGCAGCCACTCGGCGACGACGGTTTTGCGGTTGCTGTATTCCTCGTCGCCAAAAAATTTCGCAGCACGAGCTTGAATCTCCGGCGAACTTTCGCGCAACAACTGGCGACGCTGTTCCAAATCCAGATTGAGTTCGCCCACTTTGATCTTTTCCGTCTCGACCGCTTCGACGAGGAACGAATGAAAATCGCGCCGATGCAACAGCAAATCGATGGCTTGCGGTCGAACGCCGGGCGAGAGCTGACGCCACCGCGCCACCAACGTCTGCGCGACTTCCGGCTCCGTGAACTGGCGCAACGCCACGAGCGCCGCCTGCTGCAACGCCACCGGCTGCGCGCCTTCGAGCAAAGAGAACAGAGCCGACTTCACCGTGGCAAAACTGCCGAGCGCGAGAAGCTGGACGTTTGCGAGGCGATTGGTTTCGGATTGCGATGAGTCGGATGCAAATGCGACGGCCTCTGCCAACGCGCGCTGTTGTGCGGTGCCAAATGGCAAGCGGAGAGCGCGTGTTAAATTCAAGGTCGCGGCCACTAAATCTGGAGATCCAATTGCGGCGAGGCGGTTGATTTCATCTCCGATCGTTGCATCAGCCACGTCTTTGCCGACTGCGCGGCCAACCCCATCGGCAAGGCCTTCGATTACCGCTAGTCGCGCCTGATCTGTCAATCGCTTGCGACTCAGAGCCTGCAAAGGCGCACGCAGCATACCCCATTTCCCAAAATCTGTGAACGCGTCCGCCCGGGCACCGAACAATTGAGCGAGTTCGTGAACGGCTTCCAGCTTCTCTGGCGTGTTGATTGGGTGGCGTGGGTCAAAGCAGTAAAAACCGAATGGTCCAAAGCCGGTGTGCTGGATCGAGCTCAACACCGCGAGCCGAATCCAACGGGAAGTTTCATCACGCCGGAATATTTCAGTCGTCTTCGTTACGAAAGACATCGGCTGGATTGCAACATTTAGGATGGTGGGATGCGGGATCTCGCCAAATGAAAGCGCCGCTTGAAGGCGAACTCGCGGAATCGGATCGGATGGAAAATTGAAAACAGTTTTGCGAAGTGTCGATTCACTCTTTAGGAATTTTTCCGCGAGCACGAGCGCGCTCTCGCGAAGGCCAGGGTAAGGCGAACGCAATGAGCCGTGGATGATCGCCTGCTTCAAGGAATCGAACGCCGCCAGTGTCCAGAGCGCATGGACCTGCCCCAGCGGATGAGACTCATCCTTCGCAAGTCGTCGAAGTGGTCGAACGGCTGAACGATCTTTTCTTTCGACGAGCAGCCGTTGCGCTGTGACGCGCCACCATTGGTTCGAGTTGGAGAGTTCGTTCACCAATTGCGTCGAGGTCGCTTTGCTCAAGTTCGGTTTGCGAAACGGCAGGCCGCCTTTGGGCGTGATGCGATAGATACGACCGCGATCTTCGCCGGCGCGCAAATCGATCTTCGCCTTCACTTTGTCCGGGATGTAATCGGGGTGCTCGATCACGTCGCGCTGCATGTCGAGCAGGTAGAGCGCGCCGTCCGGGCCTGTCTCGAGACCGACGGGCCGGAACGCGTTGTCGCGGCTGGCGAGGAATTCGCGCTTGGCTTCTTCCGGCGCGCGCGTGGCCGAAAAAATCGGCCCGGCTTCCTGGAGCACGTCGCGATGGACGAGGTTGCCGACGACGTCGCACACGAGCACGCTTTCCAGCAGCACGCCGCCGAGAATCCCACGCGAGATGTAGCCCAATCCGCCGGCGGAAGAAAAACGGCCGGCTTGCTCCGGATGATTCGGGCGCGTCTCGGCAGTGGAGATGGGATAGATGCGCGCCATGTCTTCGTGATCGGAGATGCTCACGGTGGCTTCGACCGGCGGCATGCCAGGAAAACGTTCGAGGTAACGCACGGGAATGATGCGCTGCTGAATGTGATTGATGTTGTAGGTGACAAAGCTGTGACCCCAATCATCGAACACGAGTCCGAACCCGCCCGACGTGTGGTACGTCAGCGCAAAGTCGCCGGTCGCGGGATCGAAACTGAAATCGCAATTGCGCAGCGGCGTGGAAATGCCGGGCTTCTTCGGCGACGTGATCGTGCCGCTGTTGCCGCCGTTCAAACCGTGCAGGCGATTGTCCAATCCCCAGCGCAGGCCGTTCACATTGCTGTCCGTGACGCCGACGGTGAAACCCGTGAGCACGACTTCGCGCACATCCGCGCGGCCATCGCCATCGGTGTCCTTGAGAAAAAGAATATCCGGCGGCGCGGTGACGAGCACGCCGCCATTCCACGGCGCGATGGAAGTGGGGAAGCGGAGATTTTCCGCGAACACCGTGCTGCGATCAATTTTGCCATCGCCATCCGTGTCTTCGAGCAGACGCACCGTGCCGCCCGGACGATGCTCCGGCCCGATGCCGAGCGGGTAATCGCGCATCTCGACGGCGTAAATCCGTCCGTCCGCATCGAAGGTCATCGCGACGGGATCGACGACGTCGGGTTCCTGGACGAACAGATTTATTTCGAGCGCGGGATGGATTTCGAAGTTGGAAGGATCGGTGGAATGAAGCGCGGCGGCCTGAGCCTTGATCGCGGCAGCCAGCATCAAAGCTGTAATGAAATCGTTCAACCTCTGCGCCGGAAATAAATGGAGCCGCATGGCGCTATTCAAGTCAGAACCGGCGTCCGACTCAAGCGCACATCCAGAACATTAACTCACGCGAAGTGAAGGGAACGAAGCAAGATCGGTTCGGAAAAACTCCGTGGTGTAATTTCTCGCAGCATGACCGGGTACTTGATACTTTTGAAACGTTAATGCCCAAACTCAACCAGAGCGAATTTACAATGTTGCGCCGCTGGATCGGGCTGCCCGCACTGGTGCTGTTTTTCCTGCCGGGCGCGGCGGACACGCGAGCCGTGGATTGGCCGCAGTGGCGCGGGCCAAATCGGGACGGCTCGTGGAATGAAACCGGCATCATGGAATCGTTCCCAGCCGGCGGCTTGAATGTTTCCTGGCGCAAGCCAGTGGGGCGCGGCTGGTCGAGTCCGGTGGTGGCACAAGGCCGGGTTTTCGTCACGGATGTCGAAATCGCCGAACGCAAGGCCATCGAGCGCGTGCTTTGCTTCGACGAAGCAAGTGGAACGCTGCTGTGGAAGCACGAGTATCCAGTGGGCTATCCGGATTGGGCATTCGATCCGAACGCCGGTGGCCCGCGGGCGACGCCGATTGTCCGGGATGGCCGACTGTTTACACTGGGAGCGTTGGGACACCTTGTCTGTCTTGATGCCGCCAAGGGTGGAGTGGTTTGGTCAAAAAATTTGGCCGCGGAATACGGCGTGAAGGAATTCACGGGGATCACCGCCTCGCCTTTGATCGATGATGGACTCCTGATTCTTTACATTTGCGGCAAACCCGCCGCCTGCGTCGTCGCCTTCGACAAGGACAGCGGGAAGGAAACGTGGCGGGCGTTGGATGATTCATTCACCTACAGTTCGCCGACGATTCTCACTGCGGGCGGGAAGAAGCAACTCATTGTCTGGACTCAGGACGCGGTGACTTCACTGGAACCTGCGACCGGTAAAATCTGGTGGCGCGAGTTGTTGCATACTCCCGGCGATCAGGCGGTGTCCACGCCGGTTTTTTCCGGCCAGCGCCTGCTGGTTGGCGGCCTCATGTTTCAACTCGACGCCGTGAAACCGGCAGCCTCAGTGCTCTGGCCCGAGGGCGGGGCCGTCTCGAAACGGATTTTGAGCAACACTTCAACCGCGCTGTTGCAGGGGGATTATGTGTTCTCGGCCAAAACCTCCGGCGAACTGGTCTGCCTGGAAGCCGCCACTGGTCGGTTGGTTTGGCAGACGAACAACGTCACCGAATTGCAGAACGGATCGAGCATCCATCTGACGCCCTGCGGCGACGGCGTGTTCCTGTTCACCGACCGGGGCGATTTGATCCGGGCCAAACTGACGCCCCGCAGTTACACGGAAATCAGTCGCTTCCATCTGCTGGAGCCGACGTCGCCTTTTGGCGCTCGAAAATGCGCGTGGGTCCCACCCGCTTACGCGAACGGACGCGTCTATGTCCGTAACGATGCGGAACTGGTCTGCGCCTCCCTCGCGACGGAGCGCTGAATGAATTTCCGACGAGTTGGCGAAAAATTCATGGAATCGCATTACACTGTTCAAACCTTGCTTATCCGGTTGCCTGCCGAGTTTGAAAAATCGACGGAAAATAAACGCGGAGACGCAAAGCACGCGGAGTCATGCAGAGAAAACTCTGCGTTCTCTGCGCCTTTGCGTTTCGCCTCGTTTGGTAACCAAACGGATAAGCACAGTTCAAATCGCCGAAACCTTTCTACTCAAGCGGCTCGCAACGGAAATTGTTGTCGCTTTTGCAATCCCGGCACGCCTGTTCGGCGGCGTTCGTCATTGACACGGTTTTCGACCGGACGATACTGCGATTCGCAACGAACATTCACCAAGCTGGCTTGACGGCCACGACAAAGGAAAGTTGAAATTATGGATACCGATTCGGGAACTATCAGCGCGGGCACGGACGAAGTGACGAAGGAAAAATTACTCCAGGATCTGCGCGTCGTCGTGCAGGACGCCGAGGCGTTGATCAAGGCGACTGCGGGTGATTTGGGGGAGAAAACCAAGGAAGCACGCGCGCGTCTCTCGGCCGCGCTGGACAACGCAAAAGTCACCTGCCGGCAGTTGGAGGACCGCGCCATCGCGGGCGCAAAGGCCACCGACAAAATCATCCGCGAACATCCGTACCAATCGATCGGCATTGCATTTGGAGTCGGTTTGCTGATTGGCGTGCTGGTCAATCGCAAGTGATTCATGGCGGAGACGGAGCCACCCGCGTCGGGCTTGTTTGCGTCAGCGCGTCGCTTGTTGGACACAAGCCTCGCAGCGGCGCAAAACCGGCTCGAGCTGTTTGCCGTCGAGTTGAAGGAGGAGAAATGCCGGTTCATCGAAATACTTTTGTGGACATCGGCCGCAATCCTGTTGGGAGTAATGGCGGTGACGATGGTTACGTTCACGATTGTTTTTCTATTTTGGGAGACGGCGCGGCAATTTGTGCTGGTCGGCTTTTGCGCGCTGTATCTGATCGGGGCAGCGGTCGCGTTCCTTGGCCTCAAGAAGCGCCTCAAAGATCGACCACTTCCGTTTGCTGATTCGCTTTCGGAAATCAAGAAAGACCGGGAATGTTTGCAACGGCGGAGTTGAACGCGCTCGAGGCGCGCAAGAAATTGCTGGTCGTCAAAAGCGAAGTTTATCGCGCGACGCTGGCGCTTGAATGCGCGCGCTTGGACGAATCGGTAGGATGGGTGGATCGCGGCATCGGCTTCGCACGGCAGACGTATCCCATCCTCGTGCTGCTCGCTCCACTTGCCGGCTATTTTCTGGTCGCCAGAAAATCCATTTTTCGCGGCGTGCTGACCAAAGCCACGTTCGGATGGCAAATGTACCGTCGGGTCTGGCCACTGGTAAAAGCCCTCTTCGCTGAAAAATGATTTGCACCCTCTGGCGCGCCTCTGCGATTTCTCGATCCAATTGTTCTCGTTGCCTTTTGCACCTCTGCCGGCGCTTCCATTTCGAGTAATTCGAGTAATTGACGACCAGAGTCGTTCGTCCCCACCGAACAGTTTTCTTTTTTAATCCATGAGCCAAGTAAAATTCGGAACCGACGGCTGGCGGGCCGTCATCAGCGAGGATTTCACGTTCGCGAACGTCGAACGCGTGGCGCAGGCGACGGCGGATTTCTGGAACGCGAACCCGGTCGCGGGCACGGAAAAAAAAGCCGTCGTCGGTTACGACCGCCGCTTTCTCTCCGATCAATTTGCCGCGCGCACGGCGGAGATTTTGACCGGGAATGGGTTTCAAGTCACGCTGACCTCCGTGCCGACGCCGACGCCGGCGGTTTCATTTCTCGTGAAACAACAGCGCGCGATCGGCGGAGTAATGATCACGGCCAGCCACAATCCACCGATTTTCAACGGATTCAAACTCAAGGCTTACTACGGTGGCTCCGCCGAGCCGGCGATGTGCCAGGCGGTGGAAAAGCTTCTGGACAAAAACCCGGTGCGGGCCGTCAGCCTCGCTGCTTCCGTCAAAACGAAGCAAGTGGCCATTCGCGATATTCGGCCCGCGCACTACGCGGCGGTGAAAAAACTGGTGGATTTCAAATTGATCGCCCGCTCGAAACTTCGCTTCGCGCACGAAGCGTTGTTCGGAGTTGGGGCGGGTTGTTTTGACGCGCTGCTCGCCGGCACGAGCTGCCGCGTCACCACACTGAATGCCGCCCACGATCCGAACTTCGGCGGCATCAATCCCGAACCAATCGAGAAAAATTATGCCGCGAGCGCCGCGTTTCTAAAACGTCGTCCGCACGACGTGTGCCTCGTGACCGACGGCGACGCCGACCGCGTGGGCGCGATGGACGGTCGCGGACGCGCTCTCTCGACGCATCAATTGATTTGCCTCCTGCTGCATCACTTCGTCATCAACCGTCGCGCCACCGGCCGCGTCGTCAAGGCGCTCACCACGACTTCGATGCTCGACAAAATGTGCGCCGAGTTCGGTCTGCCGCTTGTGGAAACCGGCGTTGGTTTCAAATACGTCTGCGCGGAAATGATCCGCGGCGGCGTCCTGCTCGGCGCGGAAGAAAGTGGTGGCATTGGTTTTCCCGGCCACATCCCGGAACGCGATGGAATCCTCGCCGGTTTGATGCTACTGGAACTGCTCGCGACCGAGCTGTGTTCCATCAACGAATTGATCGCGCGGTTGGAGAAAAAATTCGGCCCGCATCGTTACGCGCGCGCCGATTCGCATTTCCCGCTCGAAAAGCGCGCGACGCTGATGGAGTTCTGCAAAAAAAATCCGCCAGCGAAACTCCTGCGGTCGCCGCTGGCGGACGTGAAGTCGTACGACGGCGTCAAATTCATCGCGCAGGATGGCTCCTGGCTCATGCTGCGCGGCTCGGGCACGGAGCCAATTCTGCGCATTTACGCCGAAGCGAAATCCGATGCCGAGGCCGAAAAGCTCGTGCGGTTGGGAGTTCGCCTCACGACGCAAGTTTAGCGGATGAGTCGTGGCGCGCGCCCTTGTTATTTCTTCACCCAATAAGAGTTTGACACTACCCGGACTCAATCCTAGTTTGCCCTCGCAAAAAATTTATGTCTGACAACACTCCCAATCCGCCCGCTGGTGCCGTGCCTCCGAAGCCGAGCGAAGCTGCCAAAGTGCAGCCGAAAAAGGAGACCGTGCGCATCAATTTGCCGCCCAAGCCAAGCGCCGCGCCGACCGTGCGACTGCCCTCCCCATCCTCCGCTGGCGTGGCGGCGCCGAGCGCGGCGGTGGCTGCTCCCGTCGCTTCGCAACCCGCGGCGGCCACTTCTGCCGCGCCTGCTCCCGCTGCGGCCAAGGCCCCCGCGCCGCCGCGATCCGCGGCTCCGTCCGCGGCCCCTGTGTCGGCGGCCCCGCGACCGTTTCCAACTGCGGGCGTGGCTGGTTTGGACAAGGCACTGGCGGTCGTCGCCGCCCTCCTGGGGCTGGCTGTGGCGGGCTGGGTGATTTTCCTGTCGATGAATTCATAATCGGATTTGCCCGGAAGCACGGACTGCCGGTCGGGCGGAGAAATTTTCCACGGATAAATTATGGCTGCTGACAATATTGTAACCCTGACCGATACGAATTTTGCGACCGAAGTGTTGAGTTCAGAGACGCCGGTGCTGGTGGATTTCTGGGCCGAGTGGTGCGGACCCTGCAAAATGCTCTCACCTTTGATCGATGAACTGGCCAGCGAGTACGACGGCAAAGTCAAGATCGGCAAAGTGAACATTGACGACCATCAAAATCTCGCCAGTCAATACGGCGTGCGTGCCATCCCGACGATGCTGGTTTTCAAAAGCGGCGAAGTCGCCGACCAAATCGTGGGCCTGCGCAGCAAACGCGATCTCAAAGCCAGCCTCGATCGCATCACGGAATAATCCATCCCCTCGGGGCGGAGATGAGTCATGGCCTTCATCATCACGCCCCATCAACTCAGCCAGCGCGCGGAGTTTTACTACCAACTGGCGGCGCTGACGACCGCAGGCATCAGCCTGCCCAAGGCGCTCGAAACCCTGCAACGCGCGCCCGCCGCCCGCGCCACCCGTTCCCGGATCACGCGCCTGATCGCGATGCTGGAACAAGGCGCAACTTTCTCCGAGGCTCTGCGCGCGAGCGGCAACTGGCTGCCCACGTTTGACATCGCGCTTCTTGAAGCGGGCGAACACAGCGGCCGCCTCGACGCGTGCTTCCGCCTCCTCGAAGGCTATTACCGGGAGCGCGCCCAGCTAATGCGCGACGTGCTTTCGGATCTCATGTATCCGCTCTTCGTGTTTCACTTCGCCTTCCTGATTCTGCCTATCGCCGGATTACAGCGGCTGGTGTTGCAACTCGATGTCGCGGCCTTTTTCGCGCAGAAGCTCATATTCTTTTTGCCGTTATACGCGGTGGCATTTTTCGGGATTTACGCGTGCCAGGGCCGGCATGGCGAATTCTGGCGTTCCAGCATCGAAAAAATTCTTCGCCCCATTCCGTTGCTCGGCACGGCCCGTCGCAGTCTGGCGCTCGCGCGGCTGGCCGCCGCGTTGGAGGCGTTGATCAATGCGGGCGTTTCGATTATCGACGGCTGGGAACTGGCCGCCGCCTCCAGCGGGTCGCCGGCGCTCAAGCGGGCCGTGCTGAATTGGAAACCGCGAGTGCTCGCCGGCCAGACGCCGGCGGAGGTATTGCGCGAAACCACCGTCTTCCCGGAACTGTTCGCCAACTTGTATCACACCGGCGAGATCAGCGGCCAGCTCGACGAGACGCTGCGACGCTTGCACAATTACTATCAGGAAGAAGGCACGCGCAAACTCAAGCTCGTCGCCAAATGGGCGCCGTGGCTCGTGTATTTGATCGTCATGGGCATCGTAGCCTACCAAATCATTTCTTTTTGGACCGGGTATTACTCCAATCTCGGAGACTTGCTCAAGTGACCACCGCCCTTTCGTCATGACCATCTCCGAACTTCACTCGAACGAAGAACTACGCCATTACGAATTTCCGGTGACGCGCGAAAAAATCTTTCTCGCGCACGGTGGTGTCTGTCCGCTGCCGCGCCGGGTTTCCGAAAGCATCCGCCATTACGCCGCGCTCTGCATGCTCGGCGATCAGGAGACGCTCCTGCCCGCCACCAACATGCGCGAGACGCGCGCCCTGGCGGCGCGGCTGCTCGGCGCGCAGAGCGACGAAATTGCGTTCGTCGGGCCGACGTCGCTGGCCCTCAGTTACGTTGCCAGCGGCCTTTCCTTTCGGAAGCACGAGCATATCCTCATCTACTTCGATGATTACCCTTCCAATGTTTACCCCTGGCTGGCGCTGGCGGAACGCGGCGTCAAGGTCCGGCTCCTGAACGTTCGCGACCTCGGTCGCGTGCGGCTCGTGGACATCAAAGGCCAGGTCGATGAAAATACGCGCCTCGTCGCACTGGCCTCCGCGCATTTCGTTTCCGGTTTCCGCATCGAACTCGACGCCATCGGCAAATACCTGCACGAGCGCAACATTCTTTTCTGCGTCGATGCGATTCAAACCCTGGGCGCGTTTCCAACTTCCATTGCGAACCTCGATTTCCTCGCGGCGGATGCGCACAAATGGCTGCTCGGTCCCTGCGCGGCGGGCATCATGTACGTCCGCAAAAATCTGCAGGACAAATTACGTCCGCCGATCTTCGGCTGGCACAACGTGCGTTGCCCGGACTACGTCGCGCAGGAGGAAATCGTTTTGCGCACCGACGCGCGGCGCTACGAAGTCGGCACCCAAAACTGGCTCGGTCTCGTCGGCTTGCACGCCGCGTTGGAGCTTCTGCTCGAAATCGGCATCGACAACATCGCGCGCGAACTTGCCCGCAAACGCGCGTGGCTCGTGCCGGCGTTGAAAGCCAGGGGCTGCGTCGTGCTCAACGGCGATGCGCCGGCGGTGCATAGTTCCGGCATCACGGCATTTCACCACTCCACGAATGATGCGGCGGCCATTTACGAAAAACTCACCGCCGCGAACATCACCACTTCGCTGCGCACGGATCGCGCCGGCCAACGTTACATCCGGCTCTCGCCGCATTTCTACAACACCGACCGCGAACTGGAGCGATTGCTCGAACTGCTTTGAGATTCTGCGATCAAGCGCCAGAATTTTGCCGCTGTCCGGCTGCTTTCGGACGCAAGTCGTAAACAATGCAAATTGAGTCTGGCAAAGCGTCGATGAGTGTGTTACAAGCGCGGCATGATTACGCGGTTTTCGCCTTCGTTTCGAGGTAGCGCGCCGCTGTCAGCTTTTACTCTGATCGAACTCTTGGTGGTCATCGCCATCATTGCCATTCTCGCCGGCATGTTGCTGCCCGCGCTCACGCGCGCGAAGGAAACGGCCCGCAGCGTTCACTGCTTGAGCAACGCGCGGCAGATTACCCTCGGCCACCGGCTGGCGTTGGACGAAGATTCTGGTGATCGACTGGACGAACCAGCGGTGGTGGATTGGTTCCTCGATACAGTCGGCATCAAGGAACGCGGCTGGATTTGTCCCAGCGCGCCCCTGCGACCGGAGCGAAAAAGTTCGGACGGCAATTCAAATCCGACTGGTAGTGGATGGCTGGACTCGGCTTGGACCATCGCTGATTGGGGATTGGTCAAGGGTAGCTTCCTTAATATCCCGCAGGATCGAGCAGTACAGCCGAAATTTCGCGCTGGCAGCTATGGGCTTAATGGTTACTTGGACCCGACACCACCGATCCCGGGCAGTGCGTCATCGAAATTCGTGTTCGAGACACGAGTTGAGCACCCATCATCTACTCCGGTAATGCGGGATGCCATCTACTGGTATAATGCTCCTAACGAAGGAACTGACACTTCCAGGCGTCCGGTTTCTGGTTTTATATTTTCTTATGTGTATGGCTCCGTCCCTTCGCTTGACGTCACCTCCAACGCCGGAATGTCAGGTCTTCCCCGGCACGGAAGTCGGCCAAGTCCAATGCCAAGGCTCCTCTCCGTGAAGCAACGGTTCCCTGGAGCGGAAAATATTGGTTTCTTCGACGGCCACGCGGAGCAAGTCCCACTGGAGCGGTTGTGGCAACTCTACTGGTACAAAGACTGGCAGCCACCAGCCAAGCGACCGGGGTTATAGTCATGAAGCTACTCAACAAAATTCAACGCGCCGGGTTCACCTTGATCGAACTGCTGGTCGTCATCGCCATCATCGCCATTCTCGCCAGCATGTTGCTGCCCGCGCTCGCGAAAGCCAAGACCAAGGCGCACGGCATCCTGTGCCTGAGCAACTTGAAGCAATTGCAGCTTGGGTGGATTCTCTACGCCGGCGATTACGATGATCTGCTCGTGACCAATTCACTCGACTCAACTTCGCCTGGCTGGGTGCGCGGCATCATGGATTACAACGGCGGCAATCCGGACAACACGAACACTCTCAACCTCACCGATCCGAAATTCGCCAAACTCGCGCCCTACACCGCGCGCACCGCCGGCATCTACAAATGCCCGGCCGACAAGAGCACCGTGAAAATTCGCGGCCAGACTTTCTCCCGCGTGCGCAGCCTGTCGCTCAGTCAGACGATGAACTCGCGCGATGATTGGTTGAGTTACGTCACAAAGAAAAAATACTACGTGTTCCGCAAACTCAACGACGTGAATGTCATGTCGCCCAGCAAAGCGTATGTCTTCATCGACGAGCATCCCGACAGCATCAACTACGGTGACTTCGCGGTTTCGGTCGTGGACGAGGCCAGTCTCAGCAAGGCCTTCATCATCGACGTGCCGGCCAGCTACCACAACGGCTCGTGCGGCGTGTCATTTGCGGATGGCCACGCGGAGACGCACAAATGGCTGGACCCGCGCACGCGGCTGCCCATCAAAGGCGTGGCTGGTTTGAACGTGCTGCCGTCACCAAGGAATCTGGACATGCTTTGGATGTCGCAGCGCGCGTCGGTGCCAATCGAATAAATTTTGCCACTCGGCTCCAGCGGGCGGCGGACCGTCGAGCGCCTCCTCTATCAAAGCACGCGAGACTTTCTGACCGGTGACGACATGGCCAATTTTTTTCGCGAGAACAAATTTGATTTCACCGCCGCTCACTTTTTTGTCGAGCTGCATCGCGGCGAAAAGTTTTTCCCGCTGCGCCGGCGAAAGACGAACCGATGTCGGCAAACCGGCCCTGCGGAACAAATTCTCGATGCGCCCGACTTCGTTCGCCGACAGCCCTGACAGCTTCGCCGAAATTTTCGCGGCGGCGATTTGCCCAATCGAAATCGCCTCGCCGTGAAGATATTTGCCGTAACCGGAAATCGCTTCCAGCGCGTGGCCGATGGTGTGGCCGAAGTTGAGGATCGCGCGCAGACCGCTCTCCGTTTCGTCCTGGCCGACGACCTCGGCCTTGATCGCGCAGCAGCGTGCGACGACCGCGCCGAGCGTTGTGGGATCACGTTGGATTAGTTTTGGGAGATCCTTTTCAAGTCGCCGAAAAAAAGACGCGTCGTAAATGATGCCGTATTTGATCACCTCCGCCAGCCCGGCGCGAAATTCGCGGGGCGGTAGCGTCGCGAGCGTCGCGAGATCGCAGAGCACGAGACGCGGCTGGTAGAACGCGCCGACGAGATTTTTGCCCGCCGCGAGGTTCACGCCCACTTTGCCACCGACAGAACTGTCCACCTGCGCGAGCAGCGTCGTCGGCACTTGCACGAAGGGGATGCTGCGCAGATACGTCGCCGCCACGAAACCCGCGAGATCGCCGACCACGCCGCCTCCGAGCGCGACGACGAAAGACTTGCGTTCGAGGCGGTGAGCGGCGAACTGGTCGTAGCAATGTTGAACGGTACGCAGGCTCTTGGCGGTTTCCCCGGCGGGTACGGTGAGCAGTTCCGGTTCAAACCCTGCGTCGCGGAGCGAACGTAGCGCGAGCGGACTGAAGCGCGGAGCCACGTTGCGGTCGGAAATGATTGCGCACCGGCGGCCAAGTTCAAGCCGGCGACACTCCGCGCCCAGACGCGGCAGCAATTGATTCCCGATGACAATCGAGTAGCTGCGTCCGCCGAGTTGAACTTTGACATTGCGCATGGCGGCGAGGATAGAACCCGCGCGCGACGTGTCAAAGCATAGCGAACGAGCGGGCGCGAATTGAATTTGGCGGATTGCTAAATAGGTATTGATATTGAGAAATGAGTGACCGTACTGCGGCATGAAATGTCGCCACTGTGGCTCGGATCAACTGGTGCAGAACGGCTTCAGCCGTCATGGGCAGCAGCGCTGGCTGTGCCGGGCTTGTCAC
>JACPZS010000093.1 GCA_016195385.1 Verrucomicrobiota bacterium | reverse complement strand
CGCACCCCCAGCCGAGGAAAGCAGACCAGGAACAACCAACAACAAAGGGGACATTCTCTCGTGAGTTAACTAGGGGACATTTCTAAAGAGTTTTGACAGAGCTATTTTGGACGCCGCATTTTGCACGACAGTGCCACGGATGTCTGCTTGAGTTGAATACACTTGCACTTGAATCCAGCGTCCGTGATAAGAACCTCCACAACACAACAGCAAGCAACCACTATGAAACCAAGTCCATCCGGGAAAAAATCCTCACTCACGGCGGAAGCTCGTGGCGGCAGCCCGCCGAAACTAACGGCCATGCTGCGCGGTGGCAGCCCGCCAACCAAGAGCGTCTTGCAACTCCGCGCCGCCAAGGCGAAGAAAAAGAAACCTGCGGCCGCGAAGAAATCCAAGTCCAGCGCAAAGTCCGCCCGGAAGAAGTGATCGTTTTTTATTCGGCGGAGCAGGGAAGGAATTGAAGGCCATCGCCGCTCTTGTTGCTTCACGATGATTCAGAGTGTGGCGATGAAAGAGGTTTGCTCGTACCGTACGTGCCAGCCGCGCGCGAGTTGATCCTTGCCCTTCCAGCGGCTCCTGCCGGGGCGGGAGATTTTCCCGACGACGGTAGGTTCATCGCGCTAATTTCCTCGTGCTGAAAAAGAAAAAGCACATGGCCTTCAAGACTCGTTCACGTCGCCCGCGCAAGCTGATCCTGAAAAATTTGTTTTCGCCGGGAGACATCGTCATGCTCACCGCGGCGGTGCGCGACCTGCACCAATGTTATCCCGGCCAGTTCCTGACCGACGTGCGGACTTCCTGCATGGAACTCTGGGAGAATAATCCGTACCTCACGGCGTTGGCCGAGTCGGATCCTCAAGTCCGCGTCCTTGAGTGCGAATATCCCCTCATCGAACGGGCCAATCTTGCGCCCTACCATTGTCTGCACGGCTTCATCCATTTCTTGAACGAGCGGCTTGGGTTGAACATCGCGCCCACTGCTTTCAAAGGCGACATCCACATTTCAGCGCTGGAAAAATCCTGGTACTCGCAAGTCTGGGAATCGGCCGGACGCGAAATTCCATTCTGGATCATTGCTGCGGGCGGCAAATACGACGTCACGATCAAGTGGTGGGACACTGCGCGTTACCAGAAAGTCGTCGATCATTTTCGCGGCCGGATTCAATTCGTCCAGGTCGGCGACCACGAGCATCATCATCCCAAATTGCGCGGCGTGATCGATTCGCGCGGGCAAACAGATTTGCGCCAACTCGTGCGGCTCGTGTATCATGCGCAAGGAGTTTTGTGCGGCGTGACGGCGCTGATGCATCTGGCAGCCGCCATTGAAGTAAAAGGGCGGCCAACAGCCAACCGGCCTTGTGTCGTCGTCGCTGGCGGGCGCGAGCCAACGCATTGGGAAGCGTATCCATCCCACCAATTCATCCACACCATCGGCGCGTTGAAGTGCTGTCAAGCTGGCGGCTGCTGGCGGGCGCGCACGGTGCCGTTGGGCGACGGTGATCCGCGAGATGAGCCGGATGAGTTGTGCGTCGATGTTGTCGGCGCTTTGCCTCGCTGCATGTCGATGATCACGCCCGAAGAAGTCATCCGGCGCGTCGAACTTTACTTCGCCGACGGCACCTTGCCCTATCTTTCTCGGGAAGACATTCGCGCCGCACAAAAGGCCGTGCGCGCGACACGGAACAATTCGTACGATGAAATTCTCAATCCGTACACCGCGCGCATTGCGGAAGCCCGATTCATCAAAATGCTGCCGTCGCCCTGCGTCGGGACTCGCGGGCGCGGCATCGTGATTTGCGGCGGCGGCGCGCGCTACTTTACCAACGCCTGGGTGTGCATCCGGCTGCTGCGACGGCACGGCTGCGCACTGCCGATTCAATTCTGGCATCTCGGCGAGGCAGAAATGGACGAGCCGATGAAGCGTCTGTTGCGACCATACAACGTCGAGTGTGTTGATGCCGAAATCGTCCGGCACGTGCATCCGGTGCGCCGGCTCGACGGTTGGGAACTGAAACCTTACGCAATTCTTCATTCACCATTCCGCGAGGTTTTGCTCCTGGACGCCGACAACGTGCCGCTGGTCGATCCCGAATTTCTTTTTGACACGCCGGAGTTCAAACGCACAGGCGCGATTTTTTGGCCGGATTATCCGAGCATGAAAATCACGCCGGAAGTCTGGCGGCTTTTTGATTTGGGCGACACGGGCCAGCGACCGTTCGAGAGCGGTCAGATCGTCGTGAACAAAGCGAAATGCTGGGCCGCCTTGCGGCTCTGCCTGTGGCACAACGAGCATTCGGATTTTTATTACCGCCACATCAACGGGGACGCCGCGACGTTTCAACTTGCCTTTCGCAAGGTGAAAAAAACCTACGCGATGCCGCGCCGCTCGATCCAAGCTCTCACCGGCACCATGTGTCAGCACGACTTCGCGGGGAATCGAATTTTTCAGCACCGTAACACGGACAAATGGAATTTGTTCGGCACGAACTTATTCGTTCCCGGCTTCAAATTGGAGGCAGAGTGTCGCGGCTATCTCGAAGAGTTGCGCACGGTTTGGGATGGTCGTGTGTCCACTTATGCCGGATGGAGCGGCCTCAAGTCCATCGCGCGCTCGAACCGAAGCGTGCAGCGATCCACGCCGCGCATCATCGTGTGCATGATTTCCTGCGCGCAGCGCGAGCGAGTTCGACGGGCGACGCTGCGTTCGTTGGCCTCAACCGATTGGGGGCGCGACAATTTTCACCTCGAACTCGACGCCAGCCCATCGCCGCGCAAGCAGGATCGGATTATTGAAACGGCCTTTCGCGCGCTCGCTCATTGCGCTCATCGCGCGGCGGACTTCGTCCTCTTTCTCGAAGACGATTTGAAGTTCAACAAATTTCTCCGGCACAACCTCCAACAGTGGACGCCGTTGCGAAGCCGCGCCGCGAAGCTTGCGAGCATCTACAATCCGGGGCTGCGGGAACTGGCTTGCGACGTGCCGAACCACACGCTGCTTGCGCATCCGGAAAACGTCTTCGGCAGTCAGGCGTTTATCCTTTCGATGGACACGGTGAAATTTATTCTGCGGCATTGGGACGAAGAAGCGGGCATGCAGGACATCCGGATTGCGCGGCTGGTTGTCCGCCTGCGGTTGCCAGTTTGTTATCACGTTCCCTCGCTCGTCGAACACGTCGGCTGGCCGAGCACGTGGGGCGGCAACTTTCATCAAGCAGTGGATTTCGATGCGACGTGGAGAAACGCAGACGTGCCCGAAACTCGTGGGTGAAGAAATTTCGTCGCGACGAATTTCACTTCAAGTTCACGTTCCCGCACAAGTGAACTTCCAAACCCAACTCGGCCAGCATCGCTGCCTTGATGCGCGCCGCGCGATGCGCCTGTCGTTCGTTCGGCGCGTACACCACCTGGATGTGATTTGATTTGTGCCGCGCCATCATTTGGTCACGCGAGATGCCATTGAGCACGGCGTGCATGATGGGCCACTGCGGCGTGGTCTCGCGCCAGCGCCGCTCCGTTTCGGCGCGCGGCAACGCCACGACTTCGGCGACGCCTAGATCGCAATGTAGTTTGCCATCCATGATAAACACCCGGCTCCACACGATGTGGCCCGGCTTGGAAATTCCTTTTACCGTGCCGCCGCCAAACCGGAAATACATCGGCGGCTGGCGTTCGCTCGTCGCGCCGCGATAGCCGCCGATGAAGTGCGCGGGCGGCGCGGCGCCAGAAATCAGAAACACCCAGACGTAATCATCCACTCCCGCGCCGCGGAAATGCTGGCCCCAGCGCAAATCGTGCAGCGTGTTCTCCGGCGCGAAGCCCAACTCGCGCCAGAGCTGATAAGTGACGAGACCATCCAACCCGGCACACCCGTCCACTTCGTTGAAATGCGGCATCGCTTCGCCCGGAAAAAGAATTTTGCCCGTCAATGCGCTGCACACCGGTGGACGATCTACGTTGTTCAGCAAGCCCTCCACCAGATCGCTGGCGGGCGTGAGGTCTTTCAAACCTTGTTGATATTGGATACCGATGGCCGCGCAGCCAAATTCATCCGCGAGCCTAACGGCGGCGATGTACATTTTGCACTGTTGCAGGACTTGATTCTCCGTCAGTTCGGTGGCTTCGTCCTCGCCAAACTGAAAGGTCATGCCTTTGCGCCTCAGCCAGTCGAAAACCGCGCGCGCATCGTCATCGGAGACTTTTTGCATCGCTGCGTAAAGCGTCGATTGACTGAGCCGCTCTTTGAAGACGCCAGTCGGGTTGAGCAATTCGTCGGGAATGATCGCGTTGTGCATGCCCATGCAGCCTTCGTCGAAAACGCCGAGGATGGCCTTGTCGCGACGGAGTTGGCGCGCGGCGCGCCGGCCGATTTCGACTTCCGCGTCTGGCAATTTCAACAACGCCAGATCGCGCACGTGGCTTTGATTGTGCCTGACCACGCCCGTGTTGAGCCATTGACGCAGGCCGTTTTTGAAAAATGGATCCGTGAAATTTTCGCTCCAGAGTGAGCTGTAGCGCACGCCCATTTTCGTGAGCGAACCGTTCAAGTTCAACATGCCGACCAGACCGGGCCAGGTGCCGCTCCAGTTGGCCACCGTCAGAATCGGCCCGCAGTGCGTGAAGAGGCCGGGCAAAACGTGCTGGCTGTATTGCCACACGCATTCGGCGACGATGAGTGGCGCGTCCGGGTGAATTGAGCGAAACACCTCGATGCCCATTTTCTGCGAGTCGATGAAGCCATGCTGTTTGCGCGCATCAAGCGGATGGGCGCGCGCAACCGTCCAGCCCTCGGATTTGAGCGCGCGGGCGAGGGCCGCTTCCATCTTCGCCTGCGCGGGCCAGCATTTTTGGTTGGCGGAGAGTCGCAGATCGCCGTTGGAAATCAGAATGACTTGTTTCGATTTTGGCTTGGTCAGTATCTTCATCTGCAAAATTGGATGCGCGAAACTAGCCATTCATACGCACCATTCAAGCGCGCAATTGAGCTCGCGAGCACCGCCGGAAGCGGCCCTCGCTCAATCGTCGTCGTCCTTCCCGTGCGGCGTGATGGCCCAGCGCGGATACGGAGCCTGCGAACCTTTCTGCGCGTGCCAGAGGATGCGGTTCAAAAGATCTTCCGGGCATTGATCCGGCTTTTCCAATGGCAGTCGCGCCGATGCGAGCGCGTGCGTTTTTTGCACGGGATCACGCAGCGCCTTTGGATCCGGGTTCATTTGATCGAGCGGCACGTTGTTCGTTACGGCAGTGTACGGCGTGAAGTCCGGCTGGTCCGTGAAGCACGCGGTCATCGGCGTGGCAGTGGCGTCCATCTGATTCATCGGCGGCAGGCCGAGCATTAACTCCATCGTGCGCAGCAATCCCGTCTGGTTGTAGTTCACGCTGACGGTCGCTCGCCGGCGCGCGTACGGGCTGATGACGTAGGCGGTCGTGCGATAACCGCTCACGTGATCCCAACCAGCCTGCGGATCGTCCTCGATGGCGAGAATGCAACTGTCTTTCCAAAAGGGGCTGTGGCTGATGGCCTCGACTATTTGGCCGAAGGCGAGATCGTTGTCGGCTACTTGTGCGGCGGGAGTTGGTTTGTTAACGGCCGTGCCTGAAGTGTGATCGTTGGGCAGGCAGATGATGGTGAAGTCCGGCATCCGTCCATCGCGTTCGAATTGCCGCAATTCTTTGATGAACTGCGCGGCGCGAAAAACATCCGGCACGGCCATATCCCAGCCGATCGTTTCCGTGTTCAAGTGCGGACCGAGCGAGGCGATGGCCGGACGCGAGCCGATTTTGAGCAAGCCGGTTTGATTTACAAAGTCGTGGTAGAAATCTAGGAATTTTGGCGAGGGCTTCTTCGTGCGATCTTTCCAGCCCGTGATACCGATGGCGAATTCGCCGTAGTCACGAATCGTTTTTCCGTGCGCCAGCGCGTTGTCCCAGATGAAGCCCGTCGGTGCGTAGGCGATGGCATCGACATCCGTATCCTCCATGCCGTCCGGGTAGCTGCGTGGAAAACCGGCGAACGATTTCTCCATGTAATCCGTCGCGAAGGCCGTGTCGGTCCATTGATGTCCGTCGGCGCTCAAAATGCCGGAGCAATACGTGTTGTCGAGTAGCACGAACTCGCGCACGAGCTTGTGTTGGTTGGGGGTTTCGCGCTCGCCGAAGATGCACAACTCCGGATCGCCATTGCCTTCCTTGATGTCTCCGAACACCTGATCGTATGTGCGATTCTCTTTGATGATGTAGATGACGTGTTTGATCAACGACGGTTCGCCCGCGCGCTCCGGCACAACCCGCGGCGGTTGGTCCAGTCGCGGCGGCAACTTCGCCAATTCGGCCACCGAGCGGCGATAGTTCTTCTGCACGGCGAGCGTGTGCTCGGCCAACTGCTTGTCATTGGGCACCGGAGCCAGCGTCAGCGTGCCGAAGTATTGATGCGAATTGAATTTTACCTTCGCGCCTGCGGCGATGTGCGCTGTCGAGCCGATGCCTTTGATGTTCGCGATGTAAAGCGATTTCCGGCGGGCATCGAAGGCAATCGCGCCCGGAAACCAGCCCGTTGGAATCAGGCCGAGCAGTTTGGATTTGCCTGGACGAAACGCCACGACGCCCACCGCGTTTTGTGTGCCGTGGCAGACGTAGAGATTCCGGCCCAAAGCATCGAATGCCAGCGCATTGGGACTCGCGCCGAAGAAGTCGTTCGGATGCCAGCGCAGCGAAATCGTTTCGACGAGCCGATCGGCGCGCGTATCGATCACGCATAACGTGTCACTGCCGGCGTTGGCGACGACGAGTTGTCGTCCACCCGGCGTCAATGCCAGCGCCGATGAATGCAGGCCGACGAGAATTTCGTTCACGACGCGGCCCGTGCTCAAATCGATCACGGTGACGGAACCTTCATTCGCAATGTGCCGCACCGGATCGACCCGCACCTTGGTGCCGTGGCCAGCCGGGCCGGTGAGACTGGCCGCGCCGGGCCGGCGTCCGCCCCAGTTGCTCACGTAGGCTTTGCTGCCGACCAGCACGACGTCGTACGGCGCGACGCCGACATCGAACGCGCGTGTCACTTTGTCGGCGGCGAATTCATATTCGAGCAAACGGTTGGACATGTTGCCGACGATGTAGAGTCGCTGGCCATTTCGTGAAAGCGCGAGGCTGGCGGGAATTTCCTTCGGCCTGCCCTTGATTCCGGTTTCCGGCAATGAAAGCGAGCGCAGTCCCGCGACGCGATGCTCCTTGTCCACGGAAAAAACTTTGACGCTGCCGTTGACGTTCGAGAGAAAAATGCGCGAACCGTCGGGCGAAAAAATCAGACCTGTGAAACTGAGCTGGCCTTCCTTGTCCGGCTCCAAAATATGCGTGGACACCGCGGCCGTCTGTCCATTGGTGCCAGGCTCGGGCGGCAGGGGCACGCGCTGCACGATGCTTCCGCTCACAGGATCGACGAGCACCAGGTCGTGCGTCTTGCCTGACACGGCCAGCAGCCAGCCGTCGGGACTAAGGCTCGCTGCCTGTGGCCGCATCTCGGGCAACTCGACTTGAAGTCCGGCGGGCGTCAGGGTCTGGTTTACCGGGACGATGATTTGACCGCTTGGAGAACGCCCGACGGCTTCGCTTAAATCGTCCGTTTGCGCGATGGCGTGTTCGGCTGCGGCCATGCGCGCGAGGCAAAACGCCAGCAGCCACCCGATTCGGAAAAATTTCTTTGTGCGACGCAGGATCTGATTTCGTGGATGATGCAATACGAGTGCCATGCGGACAAGTTAACAAGGAGCTTTTCCAACGGCAAGCCTCGCGCTGAATCGTAACATCATTGACCTATTGACATTCGATGGGGGAACCGGCACGCTTCCATCGACATTCGATAACAACAACTCCAATTTATGCAACAACCCGATCTCCTCCAAGGCACGCTCGACATGCTTATCCTCAAAGTCCTCAGCCGGGAGTCCACGCACGGCTTCGGCATCTGCCAGCGCATCCAGAATTGGTCCAACGACGTTCTCTCCGTCGGCGAAGGCTCGCTCTACCCGGCGCTTTACCGGCTGCAGGACCAGGGCTGGATTGAATCCGAGTGGGGTGTATCGGAGAACAACCGCAAAGCCAAGTTTTACCGGTTGACCAAGACGGGTCGTAAACAACTTGACCGCGAAAATGCGGACTGGGAGCACATGTGCCTGGCCATCCGGCGCGTGATGGAAGCCATGTGAAGCAGGGCGTGGTTGGTGAGTGGAAACAAGAAATATGAAACTGTGGAGTCGGATACGTTCATGGAGTCGCCGGTTGGGGCGAAGCCTTCGCTCGCTAGTCACCACTCACCGATCACTGCCCACCGACGTTGACGAGGAAATGCGCTCGCACATTGAGATGCGGGCACAGCAGAACATCGAGGCGGGGATGGGTCCCGAGGAAGCACGGTTCGCCGCTTTGCGGCAATTCGGCTGGGCGGAATCGATCAAGGAAACGTGTCGAGAACAACGCGGCGTCACTTGGCTGGAAAATCTCGCCCAGGACATTCGCTACGGCGCGCGGCAACTGCGCAAGAACCCCGGCTTCACCGCCGTGGCCGTGCTCACGCTCGCGCTCGCCATCGGAGCGAACACCGCGATTTTCACGGTTGTCAACGCGCTGCTGCTACGCTCGTTGCCGGTGAGGAATCCCGAGGACCTGGTTCAAGTGGTCACGAGATCCAGATCGTCCGACGTGAACAGCTTCTCCTATCCGTTTTACAAAATGCTACGCGATGACGGGCGCAGTTTGTCCGGGTTGTTCGCCGCTGGCGGCGTCGGGGAACGGGACCAACTAATCGTCCCCGGCGCGGGCAACCCAGAAACCGAATTTGTTCATGGACAAGCCGTATCGGGCAATTTCTTTTCGGTGCTCGGCGTGCCGGCAATCTTTGGCCGAACGTTCACGCCCACGGACGATAAGGCCGGTGATTCACAGGCGGTCGTCGTCTTCAGCCACGGCTTTTGGGAGCGGCGTTTTGCCGCTGATCCGACAGTCATCGGAAAAGCCATCAGCTTCAAAGGCATTCCATTCACCATCGTCGGCGTGACGCCGCCCGGTTTCTTCGGGTTTCAACCGGGCGACAATCCGGACTTGTGGTGGCCGCTGCAGATGGGACCGCAAATCGATCGGGATCCAGCAGGTTGGCGGCTGAAGGAGGGAACCACTTGGTTGCGATTGATGGGCCGGTTGTCCCCTGGAGTCGAACGACGGCAAGCGGAGGCGGAACTGGCGGTAATCTACGAGCGTTACCGCGATGAATTCGCCGCGTCACGCGCGGCGAATTGGTCGGCGGAAGCGCGACGATCCTACTTCGCGCAAAAGCTCGAACTGCTGCCGGGTCACGCCGGATGGACCAATCTCCGCCAGCAGTTTCGCCGGCCGCTTCTGATCCTGATGACCGTGGTGGCGCTAGTGCTGTTGATCGCCTGCGCCAATGTCGCGAGCCTGCTGCTCGCTCGGGCTGCCGCGCGCGCGCGCGAATTCTCGGTGCGCAGCGCCCTGGGCGCGGGGCGGATGCGGCTTGTCCGGCAGTTGTTGACGGAAAGCGTTCTCCTCGCGACACTCGGTGGAGTCCTCGGTCTGCTCTTCGCCCAAGGCGGCACGCATGTGCTGCTCGCCTTTATGCAACTGAAGAGCAACCCCGTTTCCTTCAGCGTCACGCCCGATCTTCGCGTTCTTCTTTTCACCACTGCCGCAGCGCTCTTGACCGGCATTCTCTTTGGCTTAGTGCCCGCGCTTCGCAGCAGCCGGATTGATCTCACCTCCGCGCTCAAAGGTACAGCGGGCTCTGTCGCGGGAAACGCATCGCGCCAGCGACTGAATCAGGCGTTGGTCGTCACGCAGGTGGCGCTCTCGTTGGCGTTGCTCGCGGGTGCAGGACTCTTCGTCCGCACGCTACGGAACCTCAAAGGAATGGACATGGGCTTCAACCGCAAGAACGTCGTTCAGTTCGACATCGATTTTGTTCAACGCATCGATTCTAAACAACGCACCGCACTTTACCAGGAGCTGCTCTTGCGACTGGAAGCTTTACCTGGCGTTCACGCCGCGAGTCTTTACGGCTTCGGATTATTGAGCGGCAACGGTTGGAGCGATCGTGTCCTGGCCGAAGGCTACGTGGCGACGCCGGGCGAAGATTTGAGCTGCCAGGGCATGTGGGTCGGGCCGAAGTTTTTCGAAACTCTTGGCATGAAGATTCTTTCGGGGCGCGATTTTACGCAACAGGATAAACGAGCAGCCGACATAACCAACGGTGCCGCACCGCGAGTCGCGGTCATCAACGAAGCGATGGCCCGACGTTACTTTGGCGACGCGATGCCGCTGGGCAGACGATTCTACTTTCCCGACCGGGCGGAGCGGAAGTCGCAGACCTGGAATGCTGGCGTGACATTCGAGATTGTCGGCGTAGTGAAGGACGCCAAGTACCACTCGCTGCGCCAGGAATCGCCGCCGACATTCTACGCGCCACTTTCTCAGGACACCGCGCAGGGAATGACAGTTGCCGTGAGGGTCAAAGACCATTCACGTGCTAGTGCAATCGTAGTTGTTTTCCAAAGAATCGTTGGCGAAGTGTTCGCAGGAGCTCGGGTCCTCAACGTAAAAACGATGGACGAAGTGGTGGACGCATCCGTGCATCAAGAACGAGTCGTCGCGCAACTCGGCGGCTTTCTCAGCATCTTTGCGCTCGTGCTCGCGTGTCTCGGACTTTACGGCGTGCTGTCTTTCGCCGTCGTTCAGCGCACACGCGAAATTGGCGTGCGCGTCGCACTCGGCGCCCAGCAGCGCAACATCCTGTCGCTCGTAGTTGGGCAGGGAGTCAAACTCGCGTTTGCCGGTGCCGCCGTCGGAATCGCCGGAGCGTTAGCGGCAACGCGGCTCCTATCGAGTCTTCTTTTCGGCGTCAGCCCGACTGATCCACTCACGTTCCTCGGTGTTTCCCTGCTGTTATTGCTCGTGGCCATCCTGGCGAGCTGGCTCCCAGCAAGACGCGCCGCAAAGGTCGATCCTATGGAGGCACTGAGATGCGAGTGATTCAAACGCAGAATGCGGCTTGCGGAGTGAAACGTAGAGCAGCGAACAACTGACCACCAATCGTGAACAACCTCAGATTCACCTTGCGCCAGTTGTTGAAGAACCTCGGCTTTACCGCCGTGGCTGTGCTCACCCTTGCGCTCGGTATCGGGGCGAACACGGACATCCTGAAAGGAGTGATCACAACATGAAATGGTTGAGAACGATGCGGACTCGGTTTGTCGCGCTGTTCCGCAAGCGCGAACTCGACGCCGACATGAACGCCGAAATGCGTTCGCACATTGAGATGCGGACGCAGCAGAACATTGAGGCGGGGATGAATCCCGAGGAAGCGCGCTATGCCGCGCTGCGGCGATTCGGCTGGACCGAATCCATCAAGGAAGATTGCCGGGAGCAGCGTGGTGTTCGTTGGCTGGAGAATCTCGCCCAGGACATCCGTTTTGGCGCGCGGCAACTGCGCAAGAACCCCGGCTTCACCGCCGTGGCTGTGCTCACGCTCGCGCTCGGCATCGGCGCGAACACAGCGATCTTCAGCTTCGTCAACGCCATCCTGCTGCGGCCGCTGCCCTACAAGGAGCCGGAAAAGTTGGTAATGGTCTTCGAGAACCATCTCGGCAACAGCTGGCGCAAAGGCGACGTCGGCGCGCCGATGCTGGGCGAGTGGCGCAAGCAGAGCACCGTGTTTGAAGGCTTGGCCGCACGAGGTCGTGGCACCGTTATTCTCACTGGCCAGGGTCAGCCGGAGAGCTTGGTCGCCGCGCGTTTCTCGGCAAACATCTTTTCACTTCTCGGCGTGAAGCCTCTGTTTGGGCGAAATTTTTTGCCCGAGGAAGAAACTTACGGAAAACATTTTGTGGTTCTGTTGAGCCATGAGCTTTGGCAAAGGCGTTTCGGCGGCGATCCCAACGTCGTAGGGCAAAGCATTACCCTGGAGGGCGAACCTTACACGGTTATCGGCGTCATGCCGCCGCGCACTTTTTTCCCCGAACGCAACACGCAGGTTTGGGTGCCGCTGGCGTTTAGCCCCAATCGGCTCTCGCAACGGCACGCGCATAGCTATTTGGTTTACGGCCGTCTGAAGCCCGGTGTCACACTGGCGCAAGCGAACGCGGAGATGGAGCTAATCAGCAAACGACTGGAAGCCGCCAACACCGAGAACAAAGGCTGGGGCGCTGAAGTTCATTCGCTGCACGAAATCATGGTCGGCGACACGCGCCGCGTGCTGCTGGTTTTGCTTGGGTCGGTCGGCCTTGTTTTGCTGATCGGCTGCGCAAACATCGCCAATCTCGTTCTGGCGCGTTCGGTGTCCCGAACGCGCGAGTTCGCGATCCGTGCGGCGTTGGGTGCTGGGCGTGGCCAAATGATTCGCCAATTGCTGACCGAGAGTTTGTTGCTCGCCGCTCTAGGCGGATTGGCCGGGACTCTGTTTGCTTCGTTGGCGCTGGACGCGCTCGTGCGATTCAGCCCGCCCGATCTGCCGCGCGTGTGGGAGGGAATTCACATTGACGGACGAACCCTGAGCCTCACAGCGCTGGCCGTCGTCTTCACCGGATTGTTCTTCGGACTCGTGCCGGCCTTGCAGTTCTCCAACTTTTCACTCGCTCGCGATCTGAACGAAAGCTCGCGCGGCGCGAGCGCGGGCGTACTGCGGCAGCGGCTGCGCGGCGGGCTGGTGGTGAGTGAAGTCGCGTTGTCCGTGATGCTGCTGGTCGGCGCCGGCCTGATGATTCGGAGCTTCAGCCGTTTGCTGTCGCAGCCGTTGGGGTTTCGGCCTGAGCACGTCGTCAGGATGAATCTCATTCTGCCTGACAAGAAATATCCTGAACAGACGGAGCGCGAGCGTTTCTTCGATCAAGTGTTAGCCCGCGCTCAGGCGCTGCCCGGCGTGCAATCCGCTGGTCTCGTGATGGGCCTCCCGTTGGGCGGCGACAACAACGCTCTCGCGGTATGGATTCCTGAAGCGCCGAAGCCGAAGCCGGGCGAAGCGGTTGCTGCTGGTTACGCACAAGTCAGCCCGGGCTACTTCCGCACGATGAACATTCCGCTGCTCCAGGGCCGGGACTTCACCGACCAGGATCGCACGAACACCACACCGGTGCTGGTCGTCGATGAAACTTTCGTGAAGAACTTCAAGTTCGGCACGAACGTTTTCGGGCGACGTGTCCATATCGGCGAGAGCGTAGAACTCGGTGAGATCATCGGCGTGATCAAGGACGTCAAGCGAACGGGCATGGCGGACGCCGTGCGCGGCGAGATGTATCGGAGCTACAAACAACTTTGCTGGGGCGGGATGACCCTTGTCGTGCGAACCCAGCGCGATCCAGCCGAGGTCACTCGCGCGATTCGCACAGAGGTGGACGCCATCGACAAAGATCAGCCCATTCAGGACGTCGGCACGATGACGCAACTCGTCGCGTCATCCGTCGCGCCACGACGACTCTCCACACAACTCTTGGTTGGCTTCGCCGGTGTGGCAATGCTGTTGGCGGCCCTTGGTCTCTACGGCGTGCTGGCTTACAACGTCACACAGCGCACCCAGGAGATCGGGATTCGCATGGCGCTGGGCGCGCGAAAACAGGACGTGCTTTCGCTGGTGATTCAAAATGGAATGAAGCTCGCGCTCATCGGCGTCGGTGTCGGAGTTGCAGGCGCTCTAGCACTGACGCGTGTGATGGAGCGATTGCTCTTCGACGTTAAGCCGGCCGATCCCCTCACGTTCACATGTGTTTCAGTTTTGTTATTGGGCGTCGCGTTGGTTGCCTGCTGGCTGCCCGCCCGCCGCGCGGCGCGGGTCGATCCGATGGTGGCGTTGAGACAGGAATGAGGAAAAGAGAAGGAAACCAATGAACCTACTACAAAAGTTTCAATCCCGCCTCGGGGCTCTCTTCCGCAAGCGTGAACTCGACACCGATATGGACGACGAGATGCGTTCGCACATCGAGATGCGGACGCAGCAGAACATTGAAGCCGGGATGAATCCCGAGGAAGCGTGTTTCGCCGCGCTGCGTCAATTCGGATGGACGGAATCGATCAAGGAAACGTGCCGCGAACAACGCGGCGTCTCTTGGTTGGAGAATTTCGCGCAGGATATTCGCTACGGCGCGCGGCAGTTACGCAAGAACCCCGGCTTCACCGCCGTGGCCGTGCTCACGCTCGCGCTCGGCATCGGCGCGAACACGGCCATCTTCAGCGTGGTCAATGCGGTCTTGCTGAAGGCGCTGTCGTACCGCGAGCCGGATCGCATCGTGATGTTGTGGACGGACAACCCGTCCTTGAACCTCGGGTTGCACGAAATGCCGGCTGCGCCGCCCGATCTTCTCGACTGGCGCAGCCGTGCGCAGTCTTTCGAGCAGATCGCCGCCTTCCGCACCAGAACCGCTGATCTTTCTGAGCAAGGCGATCCGGAGAGGGTTGGCGGTGTTCAAGCAACGGCGAATTTGTTTTTGCTGCTGGGCGTACAGCCGATGCTAGGGCGTGTCTTTTCCGCCGATGAAGAGCAGCCGGGAAAAGACAAGGTCGTCGTCATCAGCCACGGCTTGTGGCAGCGGCGTTTTGCGAGTGACACAAATATCATCGGCCAGGCAGTCACGGTTAATCGTGAACGCTACACGGTCATCGGAGTGATGCATCCTGGTTTCAATTTCCCGCGCGGGGCGGAGATGCCAGCGGGCTATGCTTTGATGGCGCAGACCGATGTTTGGCGTCCGTATGCAGAAAAGGCGGAATACTGGCGGGACGACGATACGCGGGACTTTATCGCAATGGGCCGGTTAAAACCAGGCGTCGCCCTCGCACAAGCTCAAGCCGAAATGGCGGGCATTGCGCAGCGCGAAGCGGAGACCTACCCCAAGTCGCACGCCGGTTGGACGATTCATCTGCGCCCACTCGCCTTGCAGGTGGCAGGCAAAACTCGGCCAGTGCTGTTCGTTCTGCTGGGCGCGGTCGCGTTCGTTTTGCTCATCGCGTGCGCCAACGTCGCGAACCTGCTGCTATGCCGCTCCGCCGCGCGGCGCAAGGAAATGGCCGTGCGCGCCGCCATCGGCGCGGGACGCAGCCGCATCGTTCGGCAATTGCTCACCGAAAGCGTCCTGCTCTCGACGCTCGGCGGTGGCATCGGGCTGCTGCTCGGTGCCTTGGGCGTTCAAGCGATCCTCCGGTTGAGTCCGCCAAACATTCCGCGGCTCTCCGAGACGACGCTTGATGGACCCGTGTTTCTGTTCTCGTTGTTCGTCTCGCTGGCAACCGGAATCATCTTCGGTCTTGCGCCCTCCTGGAGCGCGTCGAAAGTCAATTTGAGCGAGGCGTTGAACGCCGACAGCCGTTCCGGCACGGCGGCGGGGCGGCATCGCACACACGGCCTGCTGGTGATTGCTGAAGTCGCGCTTGCCGTCATTCTGCTGACCGGCGCGGGATTGATGTTTCAAAGTCTTCTGCGCCTTCAAGCAGTGGATCCAGGCTTCAAGCCGCAGCGAGTCGCGGCGTTCGATGTTGGCCTAAACGGCGTCACGTATGAGGACGCAACCCGTCAGCGGCAATTCTACCGGGAGGCCTGTAAGCGGCTGGTCAAGGTTCCGGGTATTCACGCAGCCGCCGCCATATCGAATCTGCCGTTGGGCGGAGTGGAAAGCCTCAATCCCTTGTTCATCGAAGGCACTCCTCCCGCGTCCGCCGGCAAGACTCCTTTCGCCGAGAATCGAAAAGTCACGCCGGGTTATTTCGAGACGATGGGAGTATCGCCGTTGCGCGGCCGTGACTTTGCGGACAGGGACACCACGAACCAACCCAACGTCTGCATTATTAACGAAACCATCGCGCGCACATTCTTTTCCGGCGCCGACCCAATCGGCAAACGGCTCAAAATGGCGAGAATGGATGAAGAACAACATCTCTGGTTTACCATCATCGGCGTCGCGGGTGATGTGCGGAGCTACGGGCTGGAGGTAAAACCGCGTCCGCAAGTTTACACGACGGTCGAACAGGACACGGATAACGAGATGACCTTCATTGTCCGCGCGGGCACGATGCCTGTCGTGTCGCTGGAGCGGGCGATTCGCACGGAAATGAAATCCCTCGATCCCGCACTGCCGCTCGCCAATTTCCGGACGATGGAAAGCCTGATGGTGAACGCTGTCGCGCGTCCCCGATTCAGCACGATCCTGCTCGGCCTGTTCGCGGCGATGGCGTTCGCGCTGACCGTGGTCGGACTTTACGGCGTCGTGGCGTACGCGGTGAACCAGCGCACACGCGAAGTCGGCATCCGCATGGCGCTCGGTGCAAGTGGACGAAACGTTCTCGCGCTCGTCATCCGGCAGGGAATGTTGCCTGCCTTGATTGGACTGGCCATCGGCCTCGCGAGCGCTCTCGCCCTCACGCGAGTGCTCGCCAGCCAGCTTTACGAAGTGAAGGCCACCGACCCCCTGACGTTTCTTGGCGTCGTTGCGGTCCTGTTGCTGGTGGCGTTGACCGCCTGCCTCGTCCCCGCCCGCCGCGCAGCTCGTGTGGACCCGATGGCGGCGCTGAGGAGTGAATGAAGAAGGGAGAAGGCAGAATGAAGAAACCTCACGTCCCAACCCACCGCCTACGCTCCGCCCCTTTCTGCATTCATCCTTATGAAAGGCTTCCGCTTCGCTCTCCGCCAATTGCTGAAGAACCCCGGCTTCACCGCCGTGGCCGTGCTCGCGCTCGGCATCGGGGCGAACACGGCGGTGTTCAGTTTCGTGAACGCCGTGCCTGCTGCTCAACATGGATGCCACGTCAGATAACAGATCTTCTCAGATGAAAAACTTACTCATCGCCACACTCGCAATGGCTCTTTTCAACGGTCAAGCAGCGGAAGAGCGCATATGGATTCGCCCTAGCGCAGACAATGCTGCGCTCGAACTCAACTTTATCGGTCTTTCAGTCGTGGACTGGCAAATGTCCTTTGCTTATTACACCAAGAGCATCGCCGTCGGTGTGAAGAACGCGAACGCTCTCTATGGCAATTGGGCCATGCTCGGGGAAGGATGGGACGCCTACTGGTCGGAAAAGAGTCGAAGTATGATCTTCGAGCTATTCGATGGCGGTCCCCCCGTTCGGACGGAACGCAAGTGGGGTCGTGGACAAGGAATGCGTCCGAGCATTCAAGTCGAGAATCTCGACGCCACGATTACGGCGCTGAGGCGGCGTCGGGTGCGCTTTACGAGTGAGGTGGAGCAAACGGATTGGGGAAAGCGCATTGAATTCACCGGTCCTGAAGATATCCGGTGGACGCTCTCTGAGGTTCCGGGCCGCCCAGCGAGTTCGGATCTGGCGAAGCCGCTCATCGGGCACATTGAAATCAGGGCCAATAGTTTTGCGGGCCAGACCGCGTTTTATCGCGATGTCATGGGGATGCGCCTCGAAAGCACCAATCGCACGCGCGCGATCCTGGTCCAAGGTCCCAATAAACCGTGGGTGGTGATTGAACCTGGCGGAGAACCGCAAACCATCCATCCGGAATGGGCTGCGATTCCAGCCCATGGGCAGCCGATATTCCTTTCCTTCATGACCTACAATGTCGAGCTGGCCGCTGCCGCCATGCGCAAAGCAGGCGTCCGCATCTTGCACGAGGTCGAGCATCACCCGGATTGGATGGGCAAGGATCTGATCATCGCTGACGTCGATGGCAATGTCATCCAGGTGGTACAACTCGATCAAGCGCCCCGGAGTGCTCCTGAATGATGGATGACACAGAAGAGTCACGACGCCATGAATGATCTGAAATTCGCCCTCCGTCAATTGCTGAAGAACCCCGGCTTCACCGCCGTGCTCGCGCTCGGCATCGGGGCTAGCCCATCGAACGTATGATCAAACTGCGTAACATCGAAAAGAGTTACAAGACGAAGGCCGGGTTCACCTACGTCCTGCGGCAGATCAATCTGGACATCGCCGAGGGCGAGTTCATCACGATCATGGGGCCGAGTGGCGCGGGGAAATCGACGCTGCTTTCGATTCTTGGATTGTATGACCACTCGTGGGAGGGCGAGTTCTATTTCACGGAATACGGGGTTCATCGGCTGTCGCCCAAGGATCGCGCCACGCTCAACAAACGATTCGTGGGATTCGTCTTCCAGCAGTTCCATCTGCTCGAAGATTTAACCGTCGCGGAGAATCTCGACATTCCGCTTTCGTACCGCGACATCCCCAAGTCCGAACGGCAGGCCATCGTCGCGGACGCGCTCGACCGCTTTCACATCGTTGGCAAAAAAGATTTGTTTCCCAACCAGCTTTCCGGCGGGCAGCAACAGCTTGTGGCCGTTGCTCGCGCTATTATCGCAAAACCCAAGCTGCTCCTGGCGGATGAGCCGACGGGCAATCTCCATTCCGACCAAGGCCGTGAGATCATGGAGTTGTTCAAAAAGCTGAACGGCGAGGGGACGACCATCGTGCAGGTGACGCACTCCGAAGCGAACGCGGCGTATGGGAATCGGGTGGTGAGGCTGAAGGATGGGTGGATGGAAAAGAGTGGTTAGTGGGTGGTGGTTAGTGAGTGGTGGTTGGAAAAAAAATATGAACGAACGGACGACAATCAGAAATTACAAAGACCTGCTTGTGTGGCAGGAGGGGATGCAGTTGGTGAAACAGATTTACATTTTGACTCGTTCGTTTCCGGCGGATGAAAAGTTTGGATTGATCTCGCAGATGCGGCGGGCCGCAGTATCCGTTCCCTCGAACATCGCTGAAGGTCAAGCGCGCAAGACGACAGGCGAATTCAAGCAGTTCCTCGCAATGCCCAAGGTTCACTCGCGGAACTCGACACTCAACTCATCCTCGGTATCGAACTATCATTCACAACGGCGAACGCCACCCAAGACATTACCGCCACCATCACCAAACTTCAAAAAATGTTGAATGCCTTGCAGTCCAAACTAACCACCAACCACTAACCACCAATCGCTCTCGTGGACATCGCCCGCCCCGATCTCGCCCGCAAACGTCGCCGCAACCGATGGCTCGCCACCATCGCCGCTCTCGTTGCGCTGGGAGCCATCACGCTTGGACTTTCGCGGTTGCAACCCGCCGCGCCTAGTGTCGATGGCGCCACCGTGCTTCGCGACACGGTCAAGCGCGGTTCCTTTCTGCGGGACGTGCATGGCAACGGCACGCTCGTCCCCGAGGATATTATTTGGATCACCGCCACGACTCAGGGACGCGTTGAGCGCATTTTGCTTTTGCCGGGAGTGGAAGTGACTGCCGACACCGTGCTCGTCGAGTTGAGCAATCCCGAACTCGTTCAAGCGGCGTTCGACGCGGAGTCGGCGGTGCAATCGGCGGAAGCGCAACTGGAGAAACTCAAGGTTCAATTGGAGAGCGACCAACTCACTTTGGAAGCCGTCCTCGCCACGCTCAAGTCCGAGGCGGCGACCGCCAGCATTGAAGCCGAGGCCGATGAACGCCTGCGCGTCGCCTGGCTGGTCCCGGAGTTGACGGCGAAAAAATCACGCACCCACGCGGATGAACTTCAGTCGCGACTCCAACTGGAAAAGCGGCGGTTGGAAATCAGTGCCCGGTCAGCCACGGCGCAAATGCTCGTGCAAGAATCCGAGCTGGCGAAACTCCGCAAGCAATATCAGCTCAAGCAGCAGCAAGTCGCGGCGCTGCGCGTCAAAGCCGGCTTCGACGGTGTGCTGCAACGCATTGGCGACGTGCAGCCTTTGCAACAAGGCCAGCAATTGGCCGTCGGAGCCAATCTCGCGCGCATCGCCAATCCCGCCAAGTTGAAGGCCGAGATCAAAATTGCGGAGACGCAGGCCAAAGATGTGCAGCACGGCCAGGTCGTTTCGGTCGATACGCGCAACGGCGTGGTGGCCGGCCACGTCATTCGCATCGACCCCGCCGTAGTCAATGGCACGGTGACGGTCGATGTCGCGTTGGAGGGAACGTTGCCCAAAGGCGCGCGCCCCGATCTGTCGGTGGACGCCCGGATTATTTTGGAAAAACTGGAGAACGTCCTGCACGTGGGCCGTCCCGTAAATGGCCAGAGCGAGAGCAAAGTAAGCTTGTTCAAAATAATCGAGAATGGACGAGCCGCCCTGCGCGTGCCGGTCCAATTAGGGCGCACGTCGGTCAGCCTCATCGAGGTGATCAGCGGATTGCAGGAGGGCGACCAAATCATCGTGTCGGACATGAGTCAATGGGATGCGCATGATCGAATCAGACTGAACTGATTTTGGATTTTTGATTGCCGATTTTGGATTCGCTACACGACTACTAAAAAGATGAACGAGAACGAATTTAAGCGTCGAACCAAGCAGCTTGCCCTGAAAGTCATCGAACTTGTGGCCAGCTTGCCGCGAACGCGTGAGGCGGACGTCATCGGGCGACAACTGCTTCGAAGCGGAACCTCCGTGGGAGCAAATTATCGTGCGGCGTGTCGCGGGCGTTCAACGGCGGATGTGATCAGTAAACTCGGCATTGTCGAGGAAGAAGCCGACGAAATCATGTATTGGCTGGAACTGTTGACGGAGTCCGCTGTCGCGACACCTCAGTAAGTTGAGTGGCTGCTGAAAGAATCGAACGAAATCGTCGCTATGACGGTCGCGTTCATCCGAACGCTGCGCGCCCGTGTCGGCAATCCAAAATCCAAAATCTAAAATGAAAAACGAACCTCTAATCCACCTCGAAGGCCTCAAGAAAGTTTTCCTCACCGACGAAATCGAAACGCACGCGCTCGCAGATATTCACCTGGACATCCAGCGTGGCGAGTTTGTCTGCATTGCTGGTCCATCTGGCTGCGGCAAATCCACATTGCTGGCCATCCTCGGGCTGTTGGATACACCCTCGGAGGGACACTACACGTTGAACGGCCAGGCCGTCGCCAACTTGGATCACGCCGCCCGCGCCAGGATACGCAACCGCGAAGTTGGATTCATTTTCCAAAGTTTCAATCTCATCGGCGATTTGACTGTATTCGAAAACGTCGAATTGCCGCTGACCTATCGCGGCATGACGGCGACCGAGCGCAAGCAGCGGGCGAAGGAAGCCTTGGAAAAAGTCGGCATGGCTCATCGGCTCAATCACTATCCGTCGCAACTCTCCGGCGGCCAGCAGCAACGCGTCGCCGTCGCGCGTGCCCTTGGCGGCAAGCCGTCCATCCTGCTCGCCGACGAACCCACGGGAAATCTCGACTCCAAAAACGGTGACGCAGTGATGCAGTTGCTCACCGAACTTCACCGTGAGGGCGCGACTATTTGCATGGTCACGCACGATCCACGTTTCGCCGACCGTGCCCAACGCATCGTGCATCTCTTTGACGGGAAGATGGCCGAAACGCAGGCGGCGAATGGCTAGCGGTCGACGTGGAACAGTTGTGGTCGAGGTTGAAAACGAACGACATTTTGAAAAGATGACATCGCTCGGTGGCCTCTTTGTTCCTCCGCGAACTTGCGACAGAAGGCACAAAGCCCGCCCGGTCGCTCACAAATTTTTGATCTCGTCAGCCAGCGGTTTGAGATCGGCTTCCTCCAATGCCAGCGCCTTCATCTTTGCGCGATCTCCGGTGTCAAACGCCTGCCGCAACCAATTGCGCGCATTATCCAGATTGCCAAGCTGGCAGGAGTAACAGCTCAGATTGAAGCACACGAGCCATTCGCCGGGGAATTTTTCCGCCGCCGGCAGCAGGCTCATCCACGCGGCCATCACGCCTTTCACGCGCCGCAAACTGTACGCGCGATAGATCCAGCCGGACGAGCGTTCCGGCGCGAGCTTGAGGATCGCATT
>JACPZS010000047.1 GCA_016195385.1 Verrucomicrobiota bacterium | reverse complement strand
GGATCCTGGGGACTCGCGAGATTTCACGGTCACGCTGGCAACAAAGCGCGGGCCTTGGATTACCTCGAACGGGCGGTGGACGAGCACCAAAGATGGATCCTGGGTGCCAAGGTACATCTTGCGTTCAAGGACTTTCAGGACGAGCCGCGTTATCACGCCGTCCTCGTGCGGTTGGGGTTGGAGAAGTAGCTCGTAACTCGGACTGCTGTTGCGTAGCGGCAAACTGGTGTTTGCCGCTGTCTTTGTCCCTCCATCGGACAAACGACGGCTCAGAAATCAGCATCGCCATCGAAGAAATTGATTGCGTTGCCCGAGAACTGATCTCCGCGGATACTGTCCACCGGAACCCAATCTCGCAGGTCGTTCGAGGCTTCGAGTCTGTAATCTCGGCCCGCCTGCAAGTGGTCTGCGGTGATGAGTGCTGCGCGAATCCTGGATTGCTCCAGCTCCGATGCGTCAAAGGTCGTGTCCAAGCTGCCATCCGCGTTGAAGCGCTTCAGAAATCGGGGCGAGCAAGTGCCACCGAGTCCGGCACAAAGCGTCTCCACCGAAAGCAGTTTGCCATCGGGTTGAGAAACAAGTTGGTACGTTGTATGCGGTTTGGGTGGACTTTGAAAAGTGGTGTCCACGCTCCCGTTTGGCAGCAATCGGTAAAGCTGGCTTTGCTGACTCCGCGGCAAGACCAAGGTAATGACGATTCTGCCGTCAGCCAGCATTGTAGAGCCGTAGAGCGACAGATACACATCAACGGGATCAAGGTCGGACGTAGGGTCAAGACTTTTCTCGGCGAGCGCACCCAAGGAACGGAGACTGCCATCCGAATTGAGGCGCGCCATCGCAGTGCGTTCAACACCATCTACGATGGAAGGATTGCGGTCATAGTAGCGGCCAACAATCACCTTGCCTCCCGGCAAGGGGAACAGATCACCACCAAAGGCAAAGCTTGTGGCTGATTCGGATGGGTGAAAGGTCGTGTCACGAGTGCCATCGGGTTGGAGGCGGACGAATGCTGACTTGAGTGGTGGCCGGCCGCCGTCGGAGGTTATGATCAGTATTCGACCATCGGGGTCAAGAGCGAGACCCCACCCAAGCGGCAACCAGTCTTGGCCAGCGATCCGTTGTTGGAATGCCTCGTCGGTGGAGCCGTCAGGCAGGATGCGCCGTAAAGGCGGGCCATCGAACTGGCCCCGGACGACGATTTTCCCATCGAGTTGAAGTAAGGCACTCCATACTTGGTTGGTTCCGAACCGCGCGCTGAACGAATCGTCCAATGAACCGTCAGGGCGGAGGCGCAACAGATATTGCCCGTTGTGGTCTATGACCAGAAAACTGCCGTCTGGAAACGCGACCTCGAAATTGTTGAAGCGCGGATACCGCTGCCCATCGCTGTCGGCGGGACTCAGCAGCGGTGGCAGGCGCCGCAGCAAGCCTCCACGTGCGTCCAAAAAGGCAAGCACGCTGTACGGAGTGGCCTCGCCGTTGGAGAAGAAGCGAGCTACTGCCAGACTCCCGTCGGCGAGAACGGCGACTCGGACAGGTCCACCACGTTGAGGATTTGCCCATGCAAAGGTCAGGTGCGGGGTCTGGGCTAAAACGGTAACAATTAGTCCCGAGCTCAGAAGCACGGCTACGAAACGAAGGATGTGAGTTTTCATGCGCAAGTTTGTTTGATTTGCCTATCGGGTTTACTCAATGAACCACTACCGTTTGGCCCCGCGGGTCACGGCATGGCTGGCATAAACTACGGGTTGTATGTCACTGAGTGAAACTGATAGGCATATTGTTTGATGTTGTGGCGATCTCCTACAGGTTAACAACGCGGTAAAACTGATGTGGTGAATAATTCTTGTCTGTGTCAGTTGTCACCTCCTGCGCCTTCTGTTTGGGCTTGCCGAACGCCGGCAGGAGCATCGACGCCAGGATCGCGATGATGGCGATGACGACGAGAAGTTCGATGAGGGTAAACCCGCTTGCAAACGGCGAGTGGCGAGTGGTGAGTTGCAATTGGGGAGTGCCGATGATTCGGGAAGCCACGCGATTTGCTTCGTTGAATGGTTCGTGAATTCTCATGTCGTTCCAAAGAGTAGAAGCAGCGATGTGGCGAGATTCTTTCAAACAATTTGAAAGAATCGGCAGCTTTCGCGGCTTCTTCTTGGTAGAAACCGATGAATATGACCACCGAGACGGAGACTGCCGACTGGCTGCCGACGCGCCGCAGCCTGCTCACGCGCTTGCGGCAGGCGGACGATCACGCCGGCTGGCAGGAATTTTTCGACACCTACTGGCGGCTGCTCTATGGCGTGGCGCGCAAGGCGGGCTTGAGCGAAGCCGAGGCGCAAGACGCCGTGCAGGATTGCGTGATCACCGTAAGCCAGCAGATGCCAAAATTCCGCTACGAGCCGGAGCGGTGTTCGTTCAAAGGATGGCTGCTGATGATTCTGCGGCAACGCATTGGCCGGCAGTTCCAAAAACGAATGCGAGCAGGCGCGAATGGTGAAGTGAATTTCACCTGCCCGCCGCCCGCCGATGAAGGAATGGAAACGAATGCCATCGCACGCGTGCCTGATTGCTCAGAAGATCGGCTTGAAGCAATTTGGGAGGAGGAATGGCAGCGGCATGTTCTGGCGCGTGCGACTGAACGTGTGAAAGCGCATGTGAGCGACGCGCAGTTTCAAATCTTCGATCTGCACGTGCTGCAAAACTGGCCGGCAAGCGATGTCACGAAGACTCTCGGTGTCAGCATCGCCCAGGTTTATCTCGCCAAGCTGCGCGTCGGACGGCGATTCAAACTGGAGGTCGAGGCATTGAAAGCGAGCGATGCGGCGGGTGAACCGTCGGGAATTGCCAAGCCTTGATGCTTCTTGCGAAGGTTTACGATTCCAACCAAGGGCATGCTGAAATCCAAAAACGGATCTGAGTTTACACAATCAGTTTCCGTATAATCTCGCCGGCCACATCGGTGAGCCGGAAATCCCGTCCTTGAAAACGGAACGTGAGCTTCTCGTGATCAAGGCCGAGCAGATGCAACATCGTGGCATGGAGATCGTGGACGTGCGCACGATCCTGCACCGACGAAAAACCCAGTTCGTCCGTTTCGCCCAGCACGAGGCCGGGCTTCATGCCGCCGCCGGCGAACCACATCGTGAACGCGTCGATGTGATGATTACGCCCGGTTTTCTCGCGCGCCTCGCCCATTGGCGTGCGGCCGAATTCGCCGCCCCAGATCACCAGCGTGTCTTCCAGCAGACCGCGCGCCTTCAAATCCTTCACCAGCGCGGCACATGGTTGATCAACTTCGCGAACCACTTTCTCCAAATCTTCTTCGAGCGTCTGGCTCGGGCCGCCGTGCGAATCCCAATCGGTGTGATAAAGCTGCACGAAGCGCACGCCGCGCTCGACGAGCCGCCGGGCGAGCAGGCAATTGCGCGCGAAGCTGTGTTCCTCGCGCTTGGCTCCGTAGAGCCGCAGCGTCGCGTCGGTTTCACCCGACAAATCAGTCAACTCCGGCGCGCTCGATTGCATTCGATACGCCATCTCGTACGACGCGATGCGAGTGGCGATTTCAGGATCGCCCGTCTCGACGAGTCGGGCGAGGTTGAGGTCGCGGATCGCGTCCAACGCGCGGCGCTGGCTCGGTTCAGAAATTTCTTTGGGTGTGGTGAGATTTAAGATGGGTTCCGCGCCGGAACGCAGCGGCACGCCTTGAAATTGCGTCGGCAGAAACCCGCTCGACCAGTTCACCGGCCCACCACGCGGCCCGCGCGGCCCGCTCTGCAAAACGAGGAAGCTCGGCAGATCCTGCGACTCGCTGCCGATTCCGTAAGTGACCCACGCGCCCATGCTCGGCCGGCCGAAAAGCCCGGTGCCGGTGTTCATGAAAAGTTTCGCCGGCGCGTGATTGAAAAGATTCGTTGCGCAGGATTTCACGAGGGCGATGTCATCGACGATGCCCGCGATGTGCGGAAACAACTCGCTGACCCACGCGCCGCTTTGTCCATGCTGCGCGAACTTGCGCCGCGTGCCCAGCAGCGTCGAGCGGTTTTTGAATGACGAATCCATGAAGGCAAACCGTTTGCCGTCGATAAAAGAATCCGGAATTGCCTGGCCATTCAGGGAAACCAGCTTGGGCTTGTAATCAAACAGTTCGAGTTGCGATGGCCCGCCCGCCATGAAGAGATAAATCACCGACTTCGCGCGCGCGGGAAAATGCGTCGGCTTGGGCGCAAATGGATTGGCGACCTTGGGCGAGTCATCGGCGAGCAGGCGGTTGTCCGCAAGCAACGACGCGAGAGCGACGCCACCGAGGCCCAGCGTGCATTGACTGAAGAAATGGCGGCGTGTCAGCGCGTGCGCGTTGTGAGCCGGACTCGGAGTCATGGCGGAATTTTCACTTTCAGAGCGCAAAGCTCAAGCGAAACATTGAGTCGAGCAGCCGGCGTGGGCTGCATGGCTGGCGGCTCGTTATTTTTTCGGCGCGAGTTCGAGGATAGCGGCGGTCATCGCGGCGATGCCGGTTTTAATCGTCGGCTCCGGCACCGGCGCAAACAAGCTGGAGTGCAGGAATGGCAGCGGCACGCCCGTGCGCTGGCTTTCGGCCACGCGCTGCGGATCGGACGCGCCCAGCCAGAACATGCAGATGGGAATTTTTTCCGGCGTGCGGCCGAACAGCGAAAAATCCTCCGCGCCCATGATCGCCTTCACTTTGGTGACGCGTTCCGCGCCCAGCCAGTTTTGAAAGACGGTCGCGACCCGGCGTGTGAGATCGGGGTCGTTGTAAGTCGCGGGAACCGATTCTTCGGTAGTGGTCACGAGAGGCATTTTATCCTCGGGTAAACCAGCGGTCATCGCGAGGCCGCGCGCGATGCGCGTGATGGCGGCGAGGGTATTCGAGCGAACCGATTCGCTGTAGGAACGAACGGTGAGGGCGAGCTTCACTTCGTCGGGAATGATGTTGCGCTTGGTGCCGCCGTGGATGGAACCGACGGTGACTACGGCGGCTTCGCCCGGCTCGACTTCACGGCTGACGATCGTTTGAAAAGCAAGGATGGCCTCCGCGGCGAGCACGACGGGATCTTTGGTCTTATGCGGCGCGGAGCCGTGCCCGCCAATGCCGCGAAAAGTGATGTCCACCGAATCGACATTCGCGAGCGCGAAACCTTCGGTGTAGCCGACAGTGCCCGCGGCGATGTCGGGCTTCACGTGCAACGCGAGGCAGAAGTCCGGTTTTGGAAACCGTTTGAACAATCCCTCGCCGAGCATCGCGCGCGCGCCGCCGACGCGCTCCTCGGCGGGCTGGCCGATGAACACCAGCGTGCCCTGCCAGCGATCTTTCAATTGGGAGACAAGCCGCGCCGCGCCGACGAACACGGTCATGTGGATGTCGTGCCCGCAGGCGTGCATGACGCTGACGTCGTTGCCGGCGTCGTCCTTCGTCTGCACGTTGCTCGCGTAAGGCAGGCCGGTTTGTTCCTTCACCGGCAGCGCGTCGAGGTCCGTGCGCACGAGCAGCGTGGGGCCGGCACCGTTTTGCAAAACACCTACGACGCCAAAGCCGCCAAAATTGGTCGTGACCTGAAACCCAGCGCGCCGCAACTCGGCCGCCATGTCAGCAGAAGTCTTCTCTTCGTGGAAGGAAAGCTCCGGATGCTGGTGCCAGTTTTGGTAAAGCGAGTGGAGCGAGGGAAACTCGCGGTTGACGAGCGAAGTGACTTGCTCGCGCGCCGGCGGGGCGGAATTCGCCGCGAACAGGCAGGCGACGGAAGACATCGACACGACCGCGCCAAGAGCGACACGTAAACATTTCATGATTTGAAAAATTGTTTGGCGCGCGGAACAAATCGCGAGCCGCAGTTTAACGAAACTGTTGGAAGCACAGATGAAGCAAGCACTACGTTGTTAGTTGGCCTTCACAGTCCAGCCAGCCTTCACTTCGAGGGTGCCGACGTAGCTGGCTTTGCTGCGGTCTTCCTGGACGGAGTCGAGAATGATTTCACCGACAAGTTTTTCCTCGGTGAACACGACGTTGCCCTTGTCGTCCTTGGTGTCGGTGCTTTCGTAGAGCTTGATCTTGTCGCCGGCTTTGAAGCCCTGTTTGCTTCCGAGCGAAACGATGAGCACGCCTTTGGCGGGCACGGCAAGCACTTTGCCGGGCGTATTCTTCAACGCCGCGACCACAGCGTCAGCCTCGGCTTTTTGATTTTCGGCAACTTTGGCTTTCGCCTGTTTGCGGCCGGAAGGCGGCACGTTCATGATGGTGACATCGCTCATGATTTTGGCGATGGCCTTGACGGTGGCCTTGCCCAGCGCGCTGTTCATGAACTCGCTGTTCTGGAAGCCAATCATACCGCCGCGGCCGCCGATGCCCACGCCAATGTCGAAGCCGACGCCTTTTTCCTCGCCGACGGCCTGGCCGGTGGTGATGACTTTGCGCGTTGCGGCATCAACGATGCGCCAGTCGATGCGCACGTCGGACTTGCTGGTCTTGATGCCGAGGTTGCCGACGTTGCCCGGCACAAACCCGCCCAGGCCGATGCCCTGGGACTTGCTGCCGAAGCGCGTCACTTTGCCGCGGAACATGAAGTCCGCGCCGGCGAACCCGCCCTTGTCCACTTTCTCGTCCTTGCCGACGAACCCATCGTCACCCAGTTTGATCTCCGCCTTAAGATGCTCGATGGCGGTGGATTCGAGCATTTGGAATTTGTTGAGCTTGCCAATTTCGGTGATGAGCATTTCGGCGAGGCCTTCGCCCAGCGCCGGCTGCCAGCCTTGAATCTGCGTGAGGTCGCCATCAAGCGGGGCGACAAAAATCGTCGGGAGGGCATTGTCCTCCGCGAGTACGCGCAACGTCAAACCGAGCATCAAAGTAAGGAGGGTTCTTTTCATGGACGAATGATTTTGCGCTTCGCGAAAAATTTGCAAGCGAGGAAATGCGAGTGGAATCGAATCGGGCATAAATCAGTTTTTGAGCGGGAGGCGTTCCCAAAGCTGCTTGGCGTCAAATCCTTCGCTGCGCCGGAAATTTTCTGAAAAGCACGAATCCCGAGCGAACCCGCAACCAATCCGGAGGACCGGCCACAATGGAATCGATTTTCGCTGCGTCCGAAGTTTGACAATCGCAAGTCGTCGGCCATACTCCGGCCATGAAATTCATCGCATTACTCGCAGTCCTGTTCATGGCGCAACTGGTTTCCGCGGAAACTGCCGCGTCGCTTTACGACATTCCGCTCAAAGACATCAACGGCAAGCCAACGTCGTTGAAAGCGTACAAAGGCAAGACGATTTTGGTCGTCAACGTCGCTTCCAAATGCGGTTTGACACCGCAATACACCGCGCTTGAAGCGCTGCACAAAAAATACAGCGCCAAGGGATTCACGGTGCTGGGGTTTCCGTGCAACGATTTCGGCGCGCAGGAGCCGGGCACCAACGAGGAGATCAAACAGTTTTGTTCCAGCAAATATGAAGTCACGTTCCCGCTGTTCGACAAGCTGCACGTGAAAGGCGCGGAACAGCATCCGCTTTACGCCGCATTGACCGGCGAGAAGTCGCCGTTCCCCGGTGAGATCAAGTGGAATTTTGGAAAATTCCTGATCAGCAAGGATGGCAAAATCCTCAAACGCTTCGAACCCAAGACCACGCCAGAGTCCGCCGAGGTCACCGAAGCCGTCGAAGCCGCGCTCGCGGCGAAGTAAACGCAAACGTGGATTCGCCCGGCACCGCGCGCAATGCGCGCTCGGCGCTGTCTCCGCCATTGCACAACCAAGCCAGGAAACATTTCATGTCCGCCGTAAAACATATTGCCCTCATCAAGTTCAAACCGGAAACCACGTCCGAGCAGATCGATCAAATCTTCAACGATTTGCTCGATTTGAGCGAAACAGTGCCGGACGTTTTAGATTACGTCGCCGGTGCCAACAACAGCCCGGAGAGCTTGAACCAAGGCTTCACGCACGGCTTCGTGATGACGTTCAAGGACGCCGCCGCGCGCGATGCCTACCTGCCGCACCCCGAACACGAACGCTTCAAAGCCGCCGCGCTGCCGTTCGTCGAATCGGTCATTGTGCTGGACTTTGAAGTCTAGTCGGCGGCTTGGGCGAACGCCGGGCGCATTTCTCCGCTTTATTTTCCCAGGCAAAACTGTTTGAAGATCGAGTCGAGGAGATCTTCGGTCGTGGTTTGGCCGACGATTTCGCCGACGGCATTCACGGCTACGCGCAGGTCCAACGCTGCGAGATCGAGGGGGATGTTCGTCCGGAGCGCTTCAATAGTGCGTGACGTTGCTTCGTGGGTACGCCGCAGCGCGTCCTGATGACGCGAGTTGATCATCACTTCAAACGACTCCGCCACGATTGCGCCGGACCAGACCGCATCTTTGATCGCGTCTTTCAATTCCTCCAACCCTTCCGCCGTCGCGCAACTCACCGTCACCAGCGAGCCGTTCGTGTCGGGCGGCAATTCCAAGCGGGGCGGCAGGTCGGTCTTGTTGCGAACGATGATCCGTTTTCGGTTCGCGAATTCGCTCAAATACTTTCGATCCGCTTCGCTCAACGGCTCCGCGCCGTCCAACACATGGAGGATGAGTTCTGCCCGCTCCAGGGCGGCGTGACTGCGGCGAACGCCCTCCCGCTCGATGCTGTCCTCGGATTCGCGCAATCCCGCCGTGTCGATGAACACGACGGGCAGCCCGCGAATGTTCGCGGTTTCTTCAATCGTGTCGCGGGTCGTGCCGGCAATGGGCGAGACGATGGCGCGTTCGTGGCCGAGCAAATGATTCAGCAAGCTCGACTTGCCGACGTTGGGGCGGCCGACGATGGCGGCGCGCACCCCGCGCCGAAGAATCTGACCTTCCCGCGCGGTGCGAAGGAGTTGATCCATGAACCGCACGGCGTTTTCCAGATGCGCGAGCAACTGCTCCAGTGTGTGCGGCGCGATGTCTTCCTCCGGAAAATCCAGTTGCGCTTCGACATGCGCGAGGACGGAGAGCAATTGATCGCGGAGCTGGTTGATGCGCTGCGAAAGTTTGCCGGCCAGTTGTTCGTTCGCCGCGGCAAGCGACAACTCCGTGCGCGAATGGATCAAATCGGAAACGGCTTCCGCCTGCGCGAGATCAATCCGCCCGTTCAGGAAGGCGCGGCGGGTGAATTCGCCCGGTTCGGCGAGGCGCGCACCGTTGGCGAGCACGACATCCAGCACGAGCTTCGTGGTCAACAGGCCGCCGTGACAGGTGATCTCGGCGACATCCTCGCGCGTGAACGTCCGCGGCGCTCGCATCACCGAAAGCAACACTTCGTCGATAACGTGATCCGCCTGCACGATTTTTCCGTAATGAATGGTATGCGTCGGGGCGGCGGTGGGCTTCGCCGAATGCCGGCCAGCGGGTGCGAAACATCGATCCGCCACCGTCAGCGCCTGTGGGCCGGAAATGCGAATCAAGGCCAGGCCGGCTTCGCCCGCCGCCGTGGCTATCGCCGCGATGGTGTCATCCAGGAACATGGCAATGTTAAATGAGTGTGTTCAGTTGCGAGTTAAGCTTGGTTAGTGACCACAGTTTCCCGCCACATTTTCTTCGTCGCGGTCGGCCAGGAACAATTGCGCCTTTTCGTAGCTCTTCTGGCGCAGGTAATGGAGCAGCGTCGGATCGGTTTCACGCGGTAACTGTCGCGCCAAAGTATCGATGCGCGCGAACAACGGCAACAGGCTGGGCTTGGGATTGGCGTTCGCCATTTGTTTCGCCGCCGCCGCCAACTCGTTCAGAGTGAGCAGGAGGTCGTGTTCGATTTCGTTCATGGCGCTTTGGTAGCCGAACCAGCCGCCCGAACCAAGTCGTTTCACCAGCGAAAAAAGAACTTAAGCCCGGAAGTCTGAACGACGATGAAGCGAATAGATATGGATGCTGATGCGAATCATAATTGTGATAGCCCGGAGCAAAGTGTCCCGAAATTAGTCACTGTCTGTCCCATTTCTGGACACCATTCAACGGCCGGCGCTTGCGGCGGCCTCGCTTCCCGCGAATCGCGAGCAAATTCCCCACTGGCATCTACACTGCTAACCAGATGAAACATGAAAACTGCAACCATCTCGGAAACGGTATCGGGCTTTGAAACGAGTTTCGTGTCCAGTCGCGGCACCACAGTCCTCGGCGATGAGCCGGTGATTTCCCGGTCACGGCTAGGATTTGAGAGTCTCCAAAGCGAACGGCTCGGCTCCCAGCGGCGGAACAGTTTTTTCCAACCCCAGGATGACGTTATGGAAGATCTGGAATGGCGCATGGGGCTTTGACCCACACCGAAACGCGAGCGTCTCCGACGCGAGCGAAGATTGCTTTGTGCAGCTCACGCAATTGCGATTGTCCAAAAGATCGCTCCGGTGGGCCGGATGATTATCGAGGTTTTTTCCTTTTCGGTGGTCCCCTTCAAAATTTTCTACTCACCTGGCAAATTTGGCCAAACTTCAACTTCCGATTTTGACTTGCGACCGGACTCGCCCTCAAGGAAGATGCCGGGCGAACCAAGAATTTTGGTAAGTATCTAAATTTTATGCCTGCGACCTCGAATACGACAACTACCAACGCACCACTGGCCAATCTTGAAGAATGGGAAGATTTTCTCAAGACTCGCTATCCCGAAGGCCAGTCCGCACCGACGAAGACCAACGAGTTCAAGGCCACGGATCCCGACAAGAAGAAAGAGCAGTTCCGCAATTACGAGGCCGATGCGCGGCCGACCGTGCGGGAGTTTTACCGTCTGAACCACGAGCACCAGTCGTTTGATTTTGTGCAGAGCAAGCGGAAGGAATTTCTTTCGTTGAATCGCCGCAAAATGAGTGCTTGGGAGGCGATGGAATACTTGAACACTCTCGTGGACGACAGCGACCCGGACACGGACCTTTCCCAGCTTGAACATCTCCTCCAGACCGCCGAGCAAATCCGCCGGGACGGACATCCCCGCTGGTTCATTCTGACGGGTCTCGTCCACGATTTGGGCAAAATCCTCTGCCTGTGGGACGAACCGCAGTGGGCGGTCGTTGGCGACACTTTTCCGGTGGGTTGCGCCTACTCGGACAAAATTGTTTTCCATCAGTACTTTGCCGGCAATCCGGACAGCAGCAACGCGCGTTACCAATCGCGCCTGGGCATCTACGAAGAGGGCACGGGCTTGGATAATGTTTTCCTCTCGTGGGGCCACGATGAATACATTTACCAGGTCATGAAGGATTATTTGCCGGACGAAGCGCTCTACATACTGCGCTATCATTCATTTTATCCCGCGCACAAGGAAGGTGATTACACCTACCTGATGAATGAAAAGGACAAGGCGCTGTTCGAGTGGGTGCGTGCTTTCAATCCGTACGACCTCTACACCAAAAGCCACGCCAAGCCGAACTTGAAGGAACTGCGCCCGTTCTACGACGACTTGATCGCCGAGTATTTACCGGCACAACTGAACTGGTAGCGGTTCGTTTGGTTGGGCGTTGCCGTCGCAAAAATTCTTCGCAGGTAAACTTTCGCCAAAACCTTTTGGTCGCGAGAGCGTTTCATTCGGCGTATGTTCCGCGGCAAAATGAAATTCGTTCGCCGAGCTTTGCAACAGCACTTTGTTTACAGTTCGTTGCTTTGCCTGGCATTGGTTCGCAGTGGGCCGGCCTTTGCTGCGGACATGCTTCAATGGCGCGCGAAAGAAAACCGTGTCGAGGCACGCATCGAATCGTGGGAGTTGCCCAAACTGTTGCAGCAAGTCGCCGCCGCCACCGGCTGGCAGGTTTATCTGGAGCCGGGCACGCACCGCCGCATTGAGGCGAAGTTCAAGGATCTTTCAGTTGGCGACGCGCTTCGGCATCTGCTCGGCGATTTGAACTTCGCCCTGCTCCCGCAGACGAACGCTCCCTCCAAGCTGTTCGTTTTTCAAAACTCGCTCCAGGACGCCACGCAACAAATCCTGCCGCCACCGGCGGAAAAAAAATCCGGCAAACCAATTCCCAACGAACTCGTCGTTACGCTGAAGCCAGACTCAAAGGAATCAATCGAAACGTTCGCGAAACGGCTCGGCGCGAAAGTCACCGGGCGCATTGCCGGATCGAAAGCTTATCGGTTGCAGTTCGACGATGAAGCGGCAACGCAGGCGGCGCGCGATCAATTGGCAAGCGATTCGGAAGTCAGCGCCATCGATTTAAATTATCCCGTGGAGAATCCGACGCGGCTCGACGGGTTGGCGCTCAGTTCGCAACCGCCATTCGCGTTGAACCCGCCGCTCAATGGCGACAAGTCGCGCGTCATCGTCGGATTGATCGACACGCCAGTGCAGTCGCAAGCGTCGGGTTTTGGCAATTATTTCCTCCAAAGCCTGCAGGTCGCTGGTGATTCCGGCGCGGCGGGCGACTCGCCGACGCACGGAACCGCGATGGCTGAAACGATTTTGCACGGCGTGTCCATCGCGCAAAAAGAAGGCTTGGGACAAAACGTCCGCATTCTGCCGGTCGATGTCTATGGCCCGAATCCCAGCACGACCACGTTTGATGTCGCGGGCGGAATCGTCGCGGCGATCAACGCCGGCGCGACCGTCATCAACCTCAGCCTCGGCGGCGATGGCGACACGCCGTTTCTGCACCAGCTTATTCAGCAGGCGCACGCCCAGGGTATTCTGTTCATCGGCGCGGCGGGCAACGACCCGGTGACGACGCCGTTTTACCCCGCCGCGTACCCTGAAGTGATTGCGGTTACCGCCGGTGACAAGCAAGGAAACGTGGCTCCGTACGCCAATCGCGGCGCTTTCGTGGATGTCCTGGCGCCCGGAACCAGCGTCATCAATTTCGCCGATCAATCCTACCTCGTCAGCGGCACGTCGGCATCGACGGCCTACATCACCGGGCTGGCGGCGGGACTCGCGTCGGGTTCAGCGAAGCCGTTGAGCGAGATCGAAGCGCGCGTGCGCGCGGGCATGGCCGTGACGCCGCCGGTGCCATCGCCGAAATCTCCGTAACGGCTGGCTCGCGTTGCGAAATTATTTTTCGCCGCTGGCCAGCACCGTTTGAAAGTGCGGCGGTTGCTCCTCCCTCGCCACCAGGCTGATTTCGATCTTTTTGAACTCGGCTTCCTCCAGCCAGCGATGCAGATCGCTTTCGGCAAACCCCAGCCAGCGATCTCCGTAGAGTTCCCGCGCCTGGTCAAAATTGTGTTTCAGCAAGTCGAGGATCATGATTTGCCCTCCCGGTCGAAGAATGCTTGCGGCTGATTGAATCGCTTCGGCGGGATTCCCGGCGTGATGCAATGACTGGCTGAGGATGACGAGATCCACGCTGTGCAGTTCAATCGGCGGTTTCTCCAAATCGCCCAGCCGGAATTCGAGGTTCTTCAAGCCGTTTTGCTTCGCTTTCTTGCTGCCAAAAGCAACCATCTTTTCCGAGTTATCCACGGCGATAACCTTGCGGGCACGGCGCGCGATCAATTCGCTCAACAGCCCTTCGCCCGAACCCAGATCCGCGACCACGAGTGGCGGCAGAATGCGCAGCAGCAAATGCCCGAAAGCCTCCCACGAGCGCCCCGGACCGTAGCTGCGATCGAAGCGGCCGGCGACTTGATTGAAATAAACCTGCGCCTGTTCATTGCGCCGGGCGAGGATGCGTTTGAGGTTCAATTGATCCGCGGGGTAATCCTCCATCTCCCGCGCCCCTCGAATCGCGAGTGCGATGAACTCGCGCGTCGTGGCTTCCGCGAGCGGGTTCAGCTTGTAGAAGGTGCGCTTGCCTTCGCGCCGGGACTGCACCAGTCCGGCGTCCTGCAGCAGACCGAGGTGCGTCGAGATGCGCGATTGGCCCATGCGCGTAATTTCCTGAAGCTCCGCCACGGCCAGTTCTTCGCGCTCCAGCAGCGCGATGATGCGCAAGCGCGTGGAGTCGGAAAGCGCGCGCAGGGATCGCAAAGTTTGAGCCATATCGCGGCGAGTCTGCCAGCCGGCGCAGAAAGTGACAAGCCGGCGGCGTGGACAAAGATCCGCTGCTTGAAATCAGCGCCTTCCTTTCTGCTCGACGCCCGGCGGAGATGTTGGTCAGGTTTGCAACAGAAAAACTGCTTTGCCGTGTCATCCAATTGTCAGTCATGGAAAAACTTGAAGCCAATCCTTCTCTCCCTGTCCGCTGCCTCGCGCTCTGGCTGGTGATGCTGGCATTGGCAGGCTGCGATCAGGCCCCGCCGCCAGCGACGGCGAAACCGGAGCCAGCCGTTGATTTCAACGCAACCAAGACCAAAGCCGAACAAGGCGATGCCGCCGGGCAAAACACTCTGGGCGATTTGTATGCGCGGGGCAGCGGGATACCGCAAGATTACACCAACGCCGCCAAGTGGTATCGCTTGTCAGCCGAACAAGGCTTCGCGGCGGCGCAATGCAATCTCGCTGCGTTGTACGCGGCCGGTGCCGGCGTTACGAACGACGCGGCGGAAGCTGTGAAGTGGTATCGACAAGCGGCGGACAAAGGCAGTGCTGACGCGCAATACAATCTTGCGCAGATGTTGTCGGTGGGCCGGGGAGCGAAGCGCGACGCGCGCGAGGCCATCCGGCTTTATCAACTGGCGGCCGAACAAGGTGATGGACTCTCACAATACAATCTGGCGCGGCGATATCGCGAAGGGAAAGACGTTCCAGCCGATGCCGTGCAGGCGTATTTCTGGTTCACGCTCGCCGGGGCGAACGGCGTCGCTGACGCTGTGCCAATGCGAAAGATTTTGAAGAAAGACATGACGCGCGGACAAATCGCCGAAGCCGAGCGAAAGGCGGCCGAGTTCAAATCCAAAGCGTCAAAAGTGAACCCGCGATAAGCGGAGCGGCCGGGGAAAGCGGCGCTTCGAGAAAAAAATTGTCACGGCAACGTAACTGTGCAAAGTAGCGCTGGTGTTAAGCTGGCCGTGTGGTTGAACCGCGCTCGACGCGGGGATGTCCCAAAGCGTTGGTTAACATTCAGAAGCCTATGCCGCACATTTCTCAAATTCCCAGACCCGACAAAGATCGCACGGGTTTTACGCTCATCGAATTGCTGGTCGTCATCGCAATCATTGCCATCCTCGCCTCGATGCTCCTGCCGGCGCTCTCGAACGCGAAGGAACAGGGCCGCCGGGCCAAGTGCGCCAGCAACCTTCACCAGGTGCATCTCGCGATGTCGATGTACGTGGACGACAACAATGATTCCTTCTTCGTGCTGAACGCCAATGGCGACATGCCCAACGACGGACAGTGGACCATCGGCCCCAAATCCGATGTGATGTTGGCACCCAATCACAGTCTGGCGTACTGGGCAATCGGCTACAGCCGGTATGTGAGCGGCTACGGCGGCCGGGGCGCTTGGGGTTGTCCGTCAGCCAAGACCGTTGATGAATGGCACGATGACGGGCGTTATTACCCGAAGTCTTACTGGCAGAATTCAACCTACGGCATCCATGACGGCCTCACTCATGCGAGTGGTGGACGTTCGCACACCAAGGTCACGGCGCTGCAAAATCCATCGACCACGATCTTTTGCCAGGACGCCGCCGAGCAAAAGATGGATGGCGGAGACGACAGCTTGTCCGTTTTTTCCGATACCTCCAACGCCACCATCCTCAACCAGTGGATCGGCTCGCCACCCGGCAGCGGCGGTTTGGGCAAAAGCCTTTACAACGGCTACAAGTTCGAATGGGAGTGGTTTCGCCACAACAAGAAGTGCCAGACGTTGTGGGTGGGCGGCAACGTGTCGCAGATTCCGTTCAAAGGTTACGTGCGCGGCATCGATTTCCGTTGGTACACGGGTGACCCGCCGCTACAAACTCCGAAATTTTAATCTCCCACTTTGCCGACGTTATGACACGACTCTTGCTTCCTGGACGCATTGTAAGCCTGCTTGTCCCGCTGGTAGCCATGGCCTTCATCGCCGGATGCAACAAGCGCGAGGCGGCTTCGATTGCGACCCCCGCCGAAGCCCAGGCGGCAATTCAACAAGCATTCAAGCAAGCGAAACCCGAATTCAAAACCGCTGCAGATGAGGCCGCCGCCGCGATCCAAAATGAGCCGGCCAAGGCGCTCTTCCAGCTTCAGGCGCTCTCGTCGAATCCAGACCTGGATCCGCAGCAACGCAACGCCGCGCAAGATTCCATCCTCGTGATCGCCGCGAAGCTGCGGGCGGCTGCGGCCCAAGGCGATGCGGAGGCGGAGAAAGCGATGGAAGCGTATCGGGCCACGCGGTGATTCAAATTGATGGCCGGCTCGCGCAGTGGGGCATCATGCATTGCACGAAGTTCCGTGCCTTTGCCGGTGAACTGTGTTCCGGATCACGGTCGCAAAATCTCCGGAGCGTGTTTCGTTTTCTTGTATTTCACCCGCATCGTGGCGGCCATGGAGTTGAACCTGCGCCGGCGCAACCGATTTTCTTCTTGCGCGAATTGCACGCAGCATGATCCAGCTCCAAACCATTCTCTCCATCGCCGCGCCGGAACTGGCCGCTTATCGTTCGATGAAGCAGCAACGCGATCATTTCGCGCGCCGCATTTTTGTCGCTGAAGGCGAAAAAGTTGTGCGCCGTTTGCTCGCCAGTTCGCTCACGGTCGTCTCTGCGCTGCTGGCCGAGGAATGGTTTCCGGAACTGGAGCCGCTCTTGCGCGCGCGGTCGGAAATCATCCAGGTTTTTATCGCACCCAAAAGTGAATTGGAGAAATTGACCGGCTTCCATTTGTATCAGGGCGTGCTGGCCATCGCACAAATTCCCGGCGCTATTTCACTGGAGCAGGTGCTGAAAAATTTCGCGCGGCCGCTTTTGCTCGCCGCCGTGGATGGACTGACGAATTCGGAAAATCTCGGCGTGCTCGTGCGCAATTGCGCGGCCTTCGGCGTGCAGGTGCTGCTCGTCGGCGAGCGGACGGCGCACCCCTACATCCGCCGCGCGGTGCGCAATTCGATGGGCACGCTTTTCCAACTGCCGCTCGTGGAATCAACCTGCCTGGCTGACACCTTGCGCGAGTTGCGGCGCGGCGGCGTGCGCTGTGTGGCCGCGCATCCACACACGAACCAAAGCACGCTCACGGAGGCGGATTTGAAAAACGATTGCTGCCTCGTCTTCGGCAGTGAAGGACTCGGCGTCTCGCTGGCGGTATTGGCAGCTTGCGATCAGGCGGTCGCGATCCCGATGCCCGCGACCGTCGATTCGCTCAACGTGAGCAGCGCGGCGGCGGTGTTCCTCTACGAAGCAGCAAGGCAACGCGGAAGGATGTAGTTCGCCGCGTGCTCATCGTGCCGCGGACACGACGGCAATGGGCAAAATCGCCCAAAGAATTTCGCCGACGCAAACGCTCGCTTATTTCGCCGACGCCTTGGCGTGAAGGCGATTGAACTCCACCACGTCCTCGTACCGCACGCCCGTGCCGCCAAAAATATCGAGCGCCGAACCGATCGTAAGATCGACCCGCCCTACCCCGACGCGCTCCACGGCTTCGAGGTCGGTGAGCGAGTGAGCGCCCCCCGCGTACGTCGTGGGAATCGGCGCCCATTGGCCGAGCATTTTCACGAGTTGCAGATCCACGCCGCCGCAAAGTCCCTCGACATCTACGGCGTGAACCAGAAACTCCGCGCAACAGCCGGCGAGACATTCGAGGGTTTCGCGACTGACAGTGAGTTCAGTAAATTTTTGCCAGCGATTTGTGACGACCCAGTATCGGCCATCGCGCACCCGGCAACTCAAGTCGAGCACGAGCCGTTCTTTGCCAATCGCCAAAACCAGTTCCCGCAGACGCGCAAAATCCAGACGCCCATCACGAAAAACCCACGACGTGACGATCACGTGCGAAGCGCCGGCGTCGAGCCAAATGGTCGCGTTGTCGCGTGTGATGCCGCCGCCGATCTGAAGTCCGCCGGGAAACGCCGCCAACGCTGCGCGAGCTGCCGCGTCGTTTCCGGGGCCAAGCATGATCACGTGCCCGCCGCGTAATTCATCGCGACGATACAATTCCGCAAACCACGAGCTTGGCTGGGGCGAAACAAAGTTGGTTCGCAAGCCAACGGCCTCATCGCGCAACGTGCCGCCGACGATTTGCTTCACCTTGCCTTCATGAAGATCAATGCACGGTCTGAACACGTCGTTAGCAGAAGGCAAATCGTCGCGTGGAAAAAGCAAAAAGCGCGAGTCGGCTTGGAGTTTTTGATCCGCCAATATCCGCGGCACGAAAGACGTCACGCAGATTGCGACTGGATTGCGCTTCCGCTGGAGCGGCGTTCGCTGATAAACCATCCGCCTTGTTTAACACATGAGTTTGCAAATTCCATCCTTGTTGTCCGCCAACGAACTGACGCTCGCTTTCGGCCATCAGCGTCTGCTCGAAGGCGTCACGCTTTCGATCTCGCCCGGCGAAAAAGTCGGATTGGTCGGCCGCAACGGCTGTGGCAAAACGAGCCTGCTGAAGATTCTGGCGGGCGCGACCGAGGCCGACACCGGAGAAATCTCGCGCCGGCGCGGGTTGCGCGTCGGCTATCTGCCACAGGAGTTTGAACTCGATGGCGCGAAGACCGTCGTCGAAAACATCGAGGCGGGCGCGGCGGATTTGGTCGAATGGCTGCGCCGCTACGAGGCCGGCCACGGCAGTGATGCCGAAGCTGGTGAGCTTCTCGAAAAAATTCAACACGCCGACGGATGGAATCTTTCGGCGCGAATCAAAGCCAGCGCCTCGGCGTTGTTTGCGCCGCCGTTGGACGCGCTTGTCGCGCCGTTGTCCGGCGGCGAGAAGCGCCGCGTGGCGCTGTGCCGTGCGCTGGTGGCGCAGCCCGATTTGCTCCTGCTCGACGAGCCGACGAACCACTTGGACGCGGATTCGATTCGCTGGCTGGAAAATTTTCTCCGCGAATTTCCTGGCGCCGTCATCTTCGTCACGCATGACCGCTACTTCCTCGACGTGATTGCCACGCGCATCGTCGAGCTGGCGGACGGACGGTGCTTCTCACATCCCGGAAATTACACGGCGTATCTGGAGTCGAAGGCGATCCGCCAGCAAATCGCCGAGCAGTCCGAGCGGCGGCGGCAGCGCTTCCTGCGCGTCGAACTCGAATGGGTCCGCGCCGGCGTGCGCGCCCAACGCTCCAAGGCGCGCCATCGGCTGGACACGTTTTATCAAGTCGAAGGACTCGAAGCGCCGCCCGAAGAACGCGAAATGGATTTGCTCATTCCGCCGCCGCCGGAGTTGGGCAACACCGCCGTCGAACTCATCAACGCGGGCGCGCGGGTCGGCGCGGGCGACACCACGCGCTGGCTGTTTCGCGGACTGGATTTTTCGCTCAAGCCCGGTCAATGCACCGGCGTGGTCGGCCGCAATGGTGTTGGCAAAACCACGTTGCTGCGCCTCTGTCTCGGCGAGCGTGCGCCGGACGAAGGCACTGTGAAAGTGGGGCGCAAAGTAATTTTCAATTACATCGACCAGACGCGGATGACGCTCGACGGCACGCGCTCGGTCCTGGACGAAGTCGCCGACGGCGCGGAGACGGTTTTATTTGGCACGCAACGCTTGAGCACGCGCTCGTATTTGCGCCGGTTCCTGTTTGCCGACGAGCGGGTGAAAGAACGCGTGGATCGTTTGTCCGGCGGTGAGCGGGCGCGCCTGACGCTGGCGAAGGTGCTGCGCCACGGCGGCAATGTGCTGGTGCTCGACGAGCCGACGAACGATCTCGATCTCCCGAGCCTGCGGATGCTGGAGGAGGCGCTCGCGGACTTCGACGGCAGCGTGCTTGTCGTCAGCCACGACCGCTATTTTCTGGATCGCATCTGCGATCAAATTGTGGCGTTCGAGGACGCCGGTGTGTTCGTGCAGCCGGGCAATTATTCCTACTACCTCGAAAAGCGAACCGAGCGTGAACAACGCACTCGCGCTGTGTGGGAGCCGGGCAAACTTCTTCCCGTTCGCGAGCCGCAAACCGCGCCAGCCAAGCCCAGCCGCCCGCGCAAACTTTCCTTTCACGAGCAGCGTGAGCTGGCCAGCATGGAGACGGCGATTCACGCGGTCGAAGCGCGTGTGGCCGAACTCGAAGCCCTGCTGCACGACCCGAAGTTTTTTTCAACGCGGGCCAGGGAAGCGCCGGCCGTGATCGCCGAACTGGATTCCGCGAAGGCTGAAGTGGCGCGGCTCTACGCGCGCTGGGAGGAACTCGACCAAATCGGCAAATGAGGCTGGCGCTGCGACCGGCCGGCTAAATTGCCGCGCGCGACTGGAAGTGACTTCAACTTCTCGCTTGCCGGAAACGTTGGCACGCGGACAATGCCCCGCATGAACTCCAGCTTTCGCCTTTTTGCCCGTGTCATTCTCGGCGGCCTGCTTTTTTCATCGCGCGCATTTGCCGCCGAGTCATCCGGTGACACCAACGCCTCGTGGTTCGCCGAGAATTACACCAAGTACGAACACCGCATCCCGATGCGCGACGGCGTGAAGCTGTTCACGCGCGTCTATGTGCCGAAGGAGGATGCCAAGCCGTGGCCCATCGTCATCACGCGCACGCCCTACGCGCTCAAGCCGTACGGCGCGGATAATTACAACAACCCGGGCGGCTCGTTCCGCACGCTGGCGAAGGACAAGTTCATCCTCGTGACGCAAGATGTGCGCGGGCGCTACGGCTCCGAAGGCACCTACATGCACGTCCGGCCGTTCAATCCCAACAAGGGACCGAAGGACGCCGATGAAAACTCCGACGCATACGACACGATCGACTGGCTGGTGAAGAACGTCCCCAACAACAACGGCAACGTCGGCGTGTTCGGCATTTCGTATCCGGGTTTCTACACGTCGATGGCGATGATCGATTCGCATCCGGCGCTCAAGGCCGCGTCGCCACAGGCACCCGTGACGGATTGGTTCATCGGCGACGACATCAACCACAACGGCGCGTTCTTTCTCTCGCAGAATTTCAATTTCTTTTTCGTCTTCGCGCAAAAAGTCGAAGACCCGTTGCACGAGGATTTCAAGTCGTTCAATTTCAAAACACCCGATGGCTACGACTTCTTCCTGCGCATGGGGCCGCTCGCGAACTCCGACAAACTATTGCTGAAAGGCCGCGCGCCGGAGTGGAACGAGTTTCTCGCCCATCCCACTTATGACGCTTACTGGCAGGCCCGCAACATCCGCCCGCACTTGAAGAACGTCCGTTGCGCCGTGATGACGGTCGGCGGGTGGTACGACGCCGAGGATTTGTTCGGCCCGCTCGAAGTGTATCGCAGCACCGAACGACAGAACCCCGGCATCACCAACATGCTCGTGATGGGGCCGTGGGCGCACGGCGGCTGGGGCAGCGGCGATGGCGACAAACTCGGCGACATTAACTTTCACGCCAAGACGTCGGAGTATTTTCGCGAGCAGATCGAACTGCCGTTCTTCCGGCATTACCTCAAGGACGACACAAATTACACCGCGACCGAAGCAACGGTCTTTGAGACGGGCACGCACCAGTGGCGGCGCTTCGACGCCTGGCCACCGAAGCAAGCCGCGCCGCGCGCACTTTATTTCCACGCGGGTGGCGCGCTCGATTTCAATCCGCCGGGCGACGGCGCGAATGCGTTCGACGAATACGTGAGCGATCCGGCGAAGCCCGTGCCCTACACACTCGAAGTCGCGACCGGCTACCCGCGCTCTTATCCGGTGCATGACCAGCGTTTCGCCGCGTCGCGAACGGACGTGCTCGTGTACGAAACTGAACCGCTGGAGGAAGACCTCACGTTCGCCGGCCCGTTGAAGGCGACGCTGCACGTCTCCACGAGCGGCACGGACTCGGATTGGGTCGTGAAGTTAGTGGATGTTTACGCCGGCGACTCGCCCGATCCGAATCCGAATCCCGCGCACGTCGCGATGGGCGGCTACCAGCAACTCGTGCGCGGCGACGTGTTCCGCGGGAAATTCCGCAACAGCTTCGAGAAGCCGGAGCCGTTCAAGCCCGGCGAAGTGACGAAGGTCGGGTTCGACATCCCCGACATCTTCCACACCTTCCGCCGCGGCCATCGCGTGATGGTGCAGGTACAAAGCTCGTGGTTCCCGCTCGTCGATCGCAATCCGCAGACCTTCGTGAACATTCCGACCGCGAAGCCCGAAGATTTTCGGAAAGCAACTCAGCGCGTGTATCGCAGCGGCAATGCCGCATCGTCACTCACGGTGCAAGTGTTGCCAGTGGGCGGGAAATAGTTTCGACTAACCGGGATCGTCGGAATGCAATCTCGAAACTTGTTGCCCAGCGTAACCAACGACGCGTTGGACATAGGCATGACATGACACGCAAGGAGCTCATGCGGATTATGCCCAAGAATGGTGACGACTTACTCGCAGCGGAACGCATTGTTCAGATGGGGTATCCTGCGGTCGGCCCGGTCATGCGGGATATGGTGCGCTGGATGCGGGTCGCCGAGTCTCCTGTTGCGGATGTATTCGCCGCATTTTTTGGACGGTTGGGTGAGCCGGCCATCCAAGAGATTTCTGAAGGATTGATGCGCGACAATTGCTGGTTGAGACACAAAATATTCACTCGCGTCCTTCCAAACTGGTCGCCAGAAGCGGTCGGACAGTTAGTCAATGTTTTTTCTGCCCTTGCTACTGCGCCGCCAGACTCTTACGACAACGATCTTCGTAGCGTGGCAGTGCTGATGAAATATCGTTTGGCGGATACTCAATGGCTCAAAGGCTGGATCGAGTTCAAGAAGGAACGACTGACACTTAGAAGCACACTTCTGAACCAAATCGAGGAAGAGTTAAGAAACATCTGACCAGGTGCCCCCCAGCGGCGCGAAGTAAGCTGAATGGTTATGAACGACGAAGCGAAATCGAGGAACCCGCTGCGCAAAGTCACGGCTTCGCTCCGCGCGTTGCGTGAACGCCACGAAGAACGCCACCGTCCGACGGGTTTAGGTTTTGCGTTCGCGGATCGCGTTGATTATCTCGACCGCGAGACGTGGGATTCCGTTACATCGGAAGGCAACCTTTTTCTGCGCCGCGATGTGCTGCGCGTTCTCGAACAACATGGGCCGGAAAACATCACACCGCGTTACGCGATGGTTTTTCGTGGTGACAAACCCGCTGCCATCCTCGCGGCACAGATTGTCTCCGTCACGGGTGAGCAGTTGCGTCGCGAAGAAAATGTCGCGAGCGGAAAAGATTCTTCCAGTCTGCTGCGCCGCGCGCTATCACCGGTCGCCAAAGTTGCCGGCGCAAAATTGCGCGAACGTATCCTCGTCGCCGGCAATCTTCTTTCGTGGGGTTTTCACGGCATCGCCTTCGCTCGCGGTGAAGATCCAGCTGAAGTTTGGCCCGGCATCGCCGAGGCTCTTTATCGCATTCGCCGAGCCGAACGGCTCACCGGGCAGACGAATTTCGTGCTCGTGAAAGATTTGACCGAACAGCAGAGCGGTCTCGAAACACTTCGTCGTTTCAGCTATCGCCCGCTCGAAACGGAACCGAACATGGTGTTGCCCATTGACCCCGCGTGGCGCAACTACGATGACTACCTCACCGCGCTTGACGCCAAGTATCGTCGCAACGTAAAAGATCAAGTGAAGAAACTTCTCAACGCCGGTTGCACCATCGAGCCGCTCGTTGATCTCGCGCCACACGCCCGCCGGCTCCATGAACTTTACCGGGCCGTGCAAGGCAACGCGTCCGTCCGGCTCGTGACGCTCGGCGAGTCCAGCCTGCCCGCGCTCGCCCGCGCTCTCGGCGATGATTTTCGTTGCACGGTCGTGCGTCGCGGCGACGACATCCTTGGTTTCGTCACTAGCCTGCGCGACGGCTCGACGGCCATCGCGTACTACATTGGATTCGATCGCGCGGCCGCCGCAGAAGGGCTGCCGATTTATCTTCGTCTCCTGCACAGTACCATCGGCGATGCGATTGCGTGGCGTTGCGAGCGACTTTCACTCGGACGCACGGCTTTGGAACCCAAAGCCGCGCTCGGCGCTAAACCCGAGCCGATGACTGTCTGGCTGCGCCATCGCGTGCCGGCGTTGAATTGGATGCTGCGCGGAATCCTCGGTGCCGTTCCGCACGAAGAAGCGCCGCAACGAAATCCGTTCAAATCCATTTCCGCCGCGGCCGGGAATTGATCTTGGAAACCGCAGATACCCACGGATAAACGCAGATGAAACATAGGCCGCTTGGATTTTTTGTGCCTGAGCCGTGTGACCCTTCAAGTGATGCCGTTTACCTGCTCGAAACACTTTCGCATCTGCGCTTATCTGTGGTTGAATCGTCCGCGCCGGATACCGCAAAAGTCTTCCCTTCGTCACTCGTCACTTCGTCACACGTTTAGAAACAACAAGTTGACATAAAGCCCCGCCCACGAAATCATCCGCTGCACAATCCCAATTCTATGAAACGCACCGCCTCCAAGGCCACTGCCAAGTCCGCCACTCCGTCCGGTGACATTCGCACCGGACTGGCACCCGCGACCATCGCGCGCGCCTTTCTCGACAACCTCTCATACCTCCAGGCGCGCTTTCCGAGCGTCGCCACGCGCAATGATCACTATATGGCGCTGGCCTACACCGTGCGCGAGCGGCTGCTGCAACGCTGGATTCGCACCGCCGAAACATATCTCCAACAGCAAAGCCGCACCGTCTGCTATCTGTCGGCGGAGTTTTTAATGGGGCCGCAACTCGGCAACAATTTGATCAACCTTGGCATTTATGAGGAGGTGCGCGAGGCGATGCGAAGCCTGGGACTCGATCTTCAGGATCTGCTCGATCAGGAAGCGGAACCGGGTTTGGGGAACGGCGGTTTAGGCCGGCTGGCGGCGTGTTTTCTCGATTCGCTTGCCACGCTGGAGATTCCCTCGTTTGGTTATGGCATTCGTTACGAATTCGGTATTTTTGATCAGGACATCCGCAACGGCTGGCAGGTCGAGTTGACGGACAAGTGGCTGCACTTTGGCAATCCGTGGGAGATCCCGCGGCCGGAGATCACCTTCGACGTGAAGTTTGGCGGCCGCACGGAAGGCCACCACGACGCGGATGGCAATTACCGCGTGCGCTGGATCCCGCACCGTGTCGTGCGCGGCATGGCTTACGACACGCCCGTGCTCGGCTACAAGGTGAACAGCGCGAACCTGCTCCGGCTCTGGAAGGCGGAGGCGTCGGAGTCGTTCGATTTTCACGCGTTCAACACGGGCGACTATTACGGCGCGGTGATGGAGAAGATGGTTTCGGAGAACATCACCAAGGTGCTTTACCCGAACGACGAATCACCGCAAGGCAAGCAGCTTCGCCTCCAACAGCAATACTTCTTCGCGTCGTGCGCGTTGCAGGACATGTTGCGGCTCTATTTTCAGCGCGACAAAAATTTCGACGGCTTCCACAAAAAGTTCGCCGTCCAGCTCAACGACACCCATCCGGCCATCGCGGTCGCCGAGTTGATGCGCCTCCTCGTCGATGAGCATCAAGTCGAGTGGGAACCGGCGTGGGCCATCACGCAAAAGACCTTCGGCTACACGAACCACACGTTGCTGCCGGAAGCGCTGGAGCGCTGGTCGGTGCCGTTGTTTGCGGGCGTCCTGCCGCGGCATCTGGAAATCATTTACGAGATCAACCGGCGGTTTCTCGACGAAGTGCGGCTGCGTTTTCCAAACGACGACGAGCGCCTCCGCCGCATGTCGCTGATCGATGAAGCCGGTGATCGCTACGTGCGCATGGCGAACCTGGCGTGCGCGGGCAGCCATTCGATCAATGGCGTGGCCAGATTGCACAGCGACTTGCTCAAGGAAGGCGTGCTACGCGACTTTTACGAATTCACGCCGGAGAAATTCAACAACAAGACCAACGGCGTCACGCCGCGCCGCTTCCTGGTGTTGAGCAATCCCCGGCTGACGGATTTGATCACGAGCAAAATCGGCGACGGCTGGATCAAGCAGACGGATCAACTGCGCCAACTCGAAAAATTCGCCGAGGATCCGGAATTTCAGCGCGAGTGGCGCGCGATCAAGCTCGCCAACAAACGCACGCTGGCGCAGGTGCTGCATCATCGGATTGGAGTCGAATTGAACCCTGACTCGCTCTTCGACATCCAGGTCAAACGCCTGCACGAATACAAGCGCCAGCACCTGAACGTCCTCCACATCATCACGCTCTACAATCGCCTCCGGCACAATTCCGCGGCGGAGCTCACGCCGCGCACGTTCATCTTCGGCGGCAAGGCGGCGCCAGGTTATTTCATGGCCAAGCTGATCATCAAACTCATCAACTCAGTCGCGCAGGTCGTTAACAACGACGTTGCGGTGCGGGATCGGTTGAAGGTCGCGTTCTATCCGAACTTCAACGTCAAGAGCGCGCACAAGATTTATCCGGCCGCCGATTTGTCCGAGCAAATTTCCACGGCCGGCAAGGAAGCGTCCGGCACCGGCAACATGAAATTCACCATGAACGGCGCGCTGACCATCGGCACACTCGACGGCGCGAACATCGAAATCCGCGACGAAGTGGGCCACGAAAATTTCTTCCTGTTCGGCCTGACGACCCCCGAAGTCAACGAGGCGCGATCGCGCGGCTACAGTCCGTGGGATTATTACAACGGCAATCCGGCGCTCAAAGAAGTGCTCGATCAAATCCACTCCGGTTTTTTTTCCCCCGAACAACCGGATCTGTTTCACTCGCTCGTCGATCATCTGCTGCACCACGACACGTACATGCTGCTGGCCGATTACGCATCCTACATCGCCTGTCAGGATCGCGTGGGCGAGGCGTATCGCGACACCAAGGCGTGGACGCGCATGTCGATCCTGAACGTGGCGCGCGTCGGCTATTTTTCCTCCGACCGCACGATTCGTGAATACTGCCAGGACATTTGGAAAGTCTCGCCGGTGTCCATCGAACTCGGCACGCGCTAACTTGGAAAGTTTCCGCCGTCGGAAATTTTTATCACCACCGAGGCGATTGACCAAACGCCGCCGACGCGTGCAATTCGAGGGATTCGACTTCCCGCTTGACGAAGCCATCGACGGCGGTCGGTAATGGCGCATGATTCAAATCAACCTCCGGGGGCTTTTTCGCACCAGGCAACTAAGCCTGCTCGTCGTTTCCATTTTCGTTGCCGTGTGCGTGCCCGTTCCGGCCGCGCGCGCCGGCGCGCTGGAGAATTACGTCAATCAGCCTGACGCGAGCTTCAACTGGAAACGCTGCGAGCAAAAGAAACTCAAAGACTGCAGCGTCACGCATCTCGAACTCGTCTCCCAAACCTGGCGCGGACAGTTCTGGAGCCATCACCTCATGGTCGTGAAGCCCCCGACCGTGCGCAATGCGGACATCGCGTTGCTGTTCGTCACCGGCGGCAGCTACGGTTCGATTGACGACAAGGATCTCGAACATTTCATTCTCATCGCCAAACAGGCCGGTGCGCTCGCTTGCGTGATTAACAAAATTCCCAACCAGCCGCTTTACGACGGGCGCAAGGAAGACGCGCTCATCGCTTACACGTTCGATCAATACGTGAAGTCTGGCGACGAGACGTGGCCGCTGCTGTTCCCGATGGTGAAGAGTGCCGTGCGCGGGATGGACACGGTGCAGGCGTTCGCCGCGAAGGAATTCAACCAGAAAGTCGAACGCTTCGTCATCAGCGGCGCTTCCAAACGCGGCTGGACGACCTGGCTGAGCGCCGCCGTCGATCCGCGCGTCAAAGCCATCGCGCCGATGGTGATCGACACGTTGAACATGCGCGAGCAACTCCGGTGGGCGGAAAAATTTTACGGCCGGCAAAGCGAGGAAATCAACGACTACACTGCGATCGGTTTCGACAAGAAGCAGGATGATCCGGCGGTCGTGAGAATTCGCAGTTGGGTTGATCCTTACAGCTATCGCGAGCGCTACACGATGCCCAAGCTGCTGCTGCTTGGCACGAACGATCCTTATTGGATGGTCGATTCGTTGCGCCATTATTGGAACGATCTCCCCGGTCCGAAACTCATCTTCCAGACGCCCAACGCGGGCCACGACCTCGCTGGCGGCAAGGAGGCGATTCAAACGCTGGCCGCGTGGTTTCAAATCATCGCCGACCGTGAGGAACTGCCGACGATGGAATGGCAGCTCAAAGATGGCGCGAGCGGGCCGGCCAGCGTCTCCGTCAAAGTCAACCGTGCCGCGCAAAAAATCCGCCTTTGGTCCGCGCACTCGACGGATCGCGACTTCCGCGATGACAAATGGTCGAGTCGCGAATTGGAAATCAAACCCGGCAGCAGCATCGCCAACGCCGAGATCGATTCACCGGAAAAAGGTTTCACCGCCTTCATGGCCGAAGTGGAATTGAAATCTTCCACCGGCGACATCTACAAGCTTTCGACGCAGGTTCAAGTCACGCCGGACAACATCAAGCCGTAGGCACGGTTCGCGGCCGAAAGGTGCGAAGTAGTTGGTTGTCGCTCAACTTCCCGCGACCCGGCGCAAGTAATCGAAAGCGAAAATTCCGGACGAGTGGCCGTCACCCCAGACGGGTTGAATCGCGTAGCCGCCGACTTGCATCACGCGTCGAAGCTGAATCGCCTGGGGCGTCAGCGGCTTGTCGGGATTTTTGTAAACATTGCCGAGGATGTCCATCTCGCCTTTGCAACCGGCGCACGGACACGCGCGGCGCAGCGCCTCCAGGCGCACGAAACTTTCGCCGCCGTCGTCCCACCGAATCGCCAACTCGTTGCCGACCTGTTGAATATCCACCGGTTTCATGCCGCGATGCTGCCGGACTTCGTGCCCGCAGCCAACGTCTCTTTTGGGGCGGTGATCAAGCTTGATCTCGAATCGGTCAACGCCTCGCCTTGTGAAGCAACCAGGATCGCACGGTTGGACAGGAGGAATCCGGAATCAAATCGAAGCAGACAGGGCCGGGACAATCACGTCCCGGCCCTGTCATGTCAGGCACTAAGTTAACTTACCGCTTTGCTCGGTAGAACTTGGCATTCTTAGTGGTATCCGCCGTGAAGGGGCTGGTGGCGCCAGCGACATCAGCGAAGGTGCCGTTGACCGTGTCAGAACCTTGGAGCGTTCCTTCATACGTGATAACGACTTTGCCATTGCTCATGGCGACGCTCAAGGCCGGTTGGCCGGGAGGTGGCGTTGTCGCCGCAATTCCCAGCGACCAATCCACGGCCGCGTCGAACAATTTCCAGCCATTGTCGTTGGCTGAAGCGGCCGTGTTATCCTGAAAGAAGAAGAATACCCGCTTCTCCGGCATGACAAAGTCGTTGAAACCCTTTTCACCCTTCTCATAGTAATAGATCATTGAGTAGGAAAGGTCGCTTGCCGGAGTAGCGACGATGTGACCACCCGTCGGTATGCTCTGTGAATAAGTTTCGGGAGTTGTCACCGTGACCAATCCTTTGGGGAACCCCGCAGCCAGCGGGTGAGTGGGATCCACAATGTTGATCTGAGTCTGGGCGGCGATGGTTCCGATCGCCGAGTTGGCAAGCGAGAAGCCCCAGGCATCAATGCTTGATGCTTCCCAGTCGATCGCGGGAATGGCTAGATTCTTAAATTTACCAACGTTGGGAGGGTCGGCCGCCGCAATTTCCACGGTGCCCGAGCCAAGAGTTGAGGTTTCGATAATCAGATCTCTGCCGATAGCAGTTGATCCATCATCCGGAACGCGAGCCCCTTGCATCACTGCGACATCGAAACCTCGATCCTGGAGATGGTTCCTTACAGCGACATCGCCTGCGAAGGTGAGCGGTCCGCCATCCTCAGCGGGATCAGCTGTGACAAGATAAATTCCCTTTTGGAACCCAATCTCGACGGACGAATTGGCCGCGATGACATTTTTGAACAAGTCCTGCACTCCACTTACCGTCAATAGATTCTTCGATCCTTTGGTGATGGCCGAGGTCGTCAGCGCGACGGTTCGAGGGTTGGACGTGAGCGCGGCGGCGGTCACGCTGATGCCATTGTTAATTTTGTAGTTGGCGGCGACGTTAGCACTCGCAGCTGCAACCGATTCTGAGAAAGTCACGAACACTGTGGTATCGCTGCTGAAGCTTTTCTGCGCGAACGCCAGGGTGGGGGAAACTTTGTCGGGGATCACTGTCCCGACGAGATCCACGCTGTTCACCGACTTCCCGCTCGGCGCACTGAGGACGGCGCGATAAGTTCCAGAATCCGCCGGAGTGAGAGAGTTGATCGTGTAGGTTTTGCCGTTGGCTCCGGGAATATCGACTCCGTTCTTCTGCCACTGCACAAGGATCGGGTAATTGTAGCCGATCGGGGTCACGATTCCATCCACGGACAAGCTCCAAGACTGGCCTTCTTCCATTTTGGCAGGCAGGACGGGTTGCTTGGTGATTTGAGGATCGCCCTTGGTGGGTTTCGCATTGGCACCGATCAAGGTTCCCGAGAGCGGCTTGAGCGAACCGGCCGGAGTTTTATCGCCCACTTTTCGCATCGCGACTTGGACATAATCCCCGCCGCCGCCTTCCTTAACGAAGGCGATGAACGCGTATTTCTTACCAGCCACCAAGGCAATCGGGGCTTGCGTGGTCTCCGCATCACCGTTGCCGGTTTCGTGGAATGCGTCGCAACAGCCAGTTTCCTCGGCAGTCACGGTGTCCGTCGCTGGATTCGGCTCCTTCTCGCTTGAACTCAAGAAGAATTGCGAAGCGTCGTCGCTGCGAATGAAGAAGTCATAGCTTGCGGTTTCCGTGGGAATAATGAAACCGGTAACCCGGGCACCGTAATTATCGGCGTAACCGTTGGGAGTATCGATGCCGGAAAGCAGACGGACATCGTCGGGCTTATCCTGGTAGTGGGCATCTTCAAGCAAGCCGCTTACGGCGGTGCCACTAATGCCAGTCCAAGCTTCAAACTTCACAACCCCGACCGCGAAGTCGCTCGTGAAAGCGGAGACGTTCAACGTGGCGTCGGCGCTTGTCAGCGTTCCTGCGGAAGTGGTGATGATCGCTTTGTATTTGGCTCCATCATCCGCCGCCGCCGCGCTGACTGACAGCGAAGTCGTATCGCTGTTTGGCACGTCGGCACCGTTCCTTGTCCACTTGATACTGCTGACGGTGACCGATGGCGGCGCATCGACCGCCACCGAAAACGTTGCGGTGCCTCCGACGTAAACTGCGGCGTCCCGAGGCTGGCCGATAATCGTCGCAACAGCTGGCATCGAAAACGGCGCGAGATACTGGCCGGAGATCGGTTTGTCGCCATCGGCGAACTCCGGATCGTTCTTGTAGCGGAAGGCCACGGCGTTATTGTCGCCGCCACCGAATTCGGTGCCCACCGATTCGATATAGTACGGCTTTCCTTTGACGACTTCCATGTAGGGCGACCAGTTCTCCGGGCGCGGGCTGGGATCTTTCGTGTCGGTCACCGTGTTGCGCCGGGTTGCCACGGAGCCGTCCCACGCACCGCCGAAACCACGTTTGGGGTTCCATTGCGACTCGCTCGCGACCTGCACCTTGTTCGCGGGATTATCGTCCGTGCTGACGTAGAGCTGGCCGGGATCATCCGTGCAGATGGCAAACTGCACCGAGCCATCCTTTGGAGGGTAGAAATAAAACTTCAAGACCATGTTGTAGTTCTCCCGAATGTCCAAGGGCGTCGCATCGTCGTCGCCCGGATCGGGTCCGGGATAACCATTGTACGGGCCTTCCGCCCGCTTCGGATAGAACGAGCCGTCCGGGACGGCTGTGCCCGCCTGAATGGCAGACCGCTGGTCACCGGCAAACGTGAAGAAGTTGACGTAGCCTGTGGGTGCTGGCGGTGCTGCTGCCTGGGTTGATAAAACGCCTGCCGCAGTGAGCAGCAAGCCGCCTAACGCTAGTTTGGATAGCAGTGGTATTTTCATGGGAACCTCATGTTTTTGTTTTGGTTTCACCGACGACTGAGCAAAGAGAGCAAACCTTGGAAACACTGCTGCGTTCCAAATGGTACCGCATCACGCAGCAACAGCTATTCGTTTGAAAGGCAGTTTTCACTGGGTCTGTGCTTTTTTGGGACGGCGCGGATCACAGCACAACGAAATCTGTTTGGCAATTGCTTTTGTGATTGTTTTTTGGTCGCGCGTTGATTTGTGGGAAAAAGACGTCTGTAAAAACGGTGCGCATGAACATGAACAAAACGATCAAAGCAGACTTGTTGTCTGAACTTCGGGAGCGGTATGGGTGACGCCAGTGCGAGGGGAAGAAACCCGCATGGCCGTGGGGAGTTTCGTTTTTCAGTCTAAAAATTTGGATTGCCAAAGCCGGACGATTATGGCCAATTCTGCGTGAACCCCGAACTGGTTGCTATGGCTAAAACTCGATGTAGCAATGACCTCCCTGCTTGGATGTTTGCGCCTGCGTCTGTGGTTCAACGTCTGCAGCCGTTCGGAGTCAACAACTCAAACAACTCAACGGAGCTACCATGAAAAGCAATTCAATCAAAGCCATCCTGCTTGCGCTTCTGACCATCGGTTGGAATGCGAAAGGGGATGTTTACAAAGAATCGGGCGGTGTTGTCGTCATCGACGCGATTCATTACGACTACCACAACTTCGAGTTCACCGATGCCGCCATTCCACATCACTTCCACGTGCAACCGGACGACGATGGCAAGAACACACCTGACCATCCGTGGGGCGACACTCCTGATCAGGAGTTCCAGAATTCCCGCAGCGGCCACTATCTGCGGATCTTGCCGGACAACGGCTCCAACAAGGGCAACTGTCCAACATGTCCGAATGAAAACGTCGGCTTCCCGCCCTACGCGGAATACAAAGTGGACATTACGACGCTTGGAACTTACCAACTTTACCTGCGCCAAGTCGGTTTCGATGGCGGCAGCGATTCGTTCTTCGCCCAGATTCTCGAATTCGCGCCGCCCGGTCCGGGGCCGAATTTCTATCGTTATGCGCCGGATCCGGACGGTGCAGACTTCGACGCTCTGCGAAACAATCCCGGCGATGCCGCCACCGAAAATCAAGGTTGGAGCGGTTACGCCGCGCCTGCCCCGCGCGTCGATGGGGGCGGCGGTGAAGTGCCCGCGCTCTACAACATCACCAAGGCCGGCCTCTATACCATTCGCATGAGTCAGCGCGAGGACGGTGCCGGCGTCGATGCCGTCTGTCTCCAACTTGCCAGTCTGCCCGCTCCGAGCGGCAAAGGCCCGGCGGAGTCCGTCGTCTCCACCACGGCACCGCCTTACGTGCGCGCCGTCGATCCCACACCTGGCCAGCAGCAAGTGCCACCTGACAATGGCTTGTCTTGCGAGATCGTCGATGCGGCCAGGAAAGTGAATGTTTCGTCGATCAGCGTCACCGTCAATGGTGCCAAGGTCACGCCGGTAGTCACGCAGAACGGCAAGATCACTTCCGTAAAATACAGCGGCCCACTGTTCCCGTCCGGCCAGCAAGTGAGTTGGAGTGTGACCTACAACGATGATGGCACGCCGGCCAAAACTTACACCGAATCCTTCCCGTTCACGGTGCTGGCGTTTGCGCCCATTCCGCCTTCATTTGCCGTGCCCGCCGGCTCGGTGGACACGTCGAAACCTGGTTTCAAAGTGCGGACTGCGCAAACGGACGGGGTCGGCAGTTTGCCACAAAACAGCATCGCGCGCGCGGAAGCAGCTTTGAACGGCACATTGATTGATCCGAACACCGGATCGTCTTACGCGAACAACGCCACGCCCGGCCCCAACTCGGATGGTTCGTACGACGAACCCGCGATCATCAATTACGACAAAGCGCCCGACGTGGGACATGGCAACTTCCTCCAGCCCGGCAACCCCGACGTGCTCTTCCCCGGTTTGCCCGGCAGCAACGGCAGCGACGACAACACGGCGATGGAAGCCATCACGTGGCTTGACCTGCAGCCGGGCGTTTATCGCATGGTTGTTAACAGCGACGATAACTTCCGTGTCAGCGTGGCGCCCGATCCCCATGACAAGGCGGGCTTGGTCCTCGGTGAATTCGACGATCCGGCTGGCCGTGGAGCCACTGATTCGTTGTTCATCTTCGTCGTCGAGAAGGCTGGCATTTATCCTTTCCGCCTTGTGTGGGAAAACGGCGGAGGTGATTCCAATGTCGAGTGGTTCACGCAAAATGTCTTTGGACGCCGCGCGTTGATCAACGACAAAGCGGCCGCCGGCTACGTCAAAGCGTATCGCTCCGGCCCGAGCTATCCGTATGCGACGAAGTTCACCACCAGTCCGTACGGCTTCGCCATGGACTTCAAAGACAACGGCGGCATCGTGGTCAACAAAGACAGCGTCAAAATCACTGTGGATGGCGCTGCTGTTTCAGCGGCGGTCACCAAAGCTGGCAGCGTGACCTCCATCTCCTATACCAGCCCGACGATTCTGACTTCGGGATCGACTCATACGATTGGGCTGGCCTACAACGACAGCGCGACGCCGCCCGTTTCACATTCGCGCGACATCGACTTCACGGTGCAGGCCTACGCGACGCTGCCGGCGAGTTATGCCGCCGGCGCGGCCGACACGAGCAAGCCCGGCTTCTCCGTCCGTGTCAATGAAATCGACGCCGGGGGCGCCACCGTGCAGCCAAACACGATTGCGTACACCGAGCAGCAATTGTCGGGAACCGTCACCAACTCCGCCACCGGCAAGCCTTATGACAACGTCGCCACTCCCAACGGCAACTCGTTCATCTACACCGAGACGGGCGCGATCAACTACGACGCTACCTCGGACTCCGGTGCCAATGGCAACTTCCCGAATGATGCGCGCATGCCGGGCTTCCCCGGCACTTCGGGCAGCACGGATAACGCCGCCGCTGAAATCCTCACCTATCTGACACTGCCCGCGGGGTTGGTTACGATGGGCGTCAACAGCGATGACGGTTTCCGGCTCTCTCCGGCGGCGAGTGTCGATAGCAGTCAGAATGCGCTCACCTTGGGCGTCTTTGATGGCGGTCGCGGTTCAGCCGACACCATCTTCAGCTTCTACGTCCCGACGGCGGGCACCTACCCGATGCGGCTCATCTGGGAAAACGGCAACGGCGGAGCCAACGTCGAGTGGTTCTCCGTGGACTCGACCGGCAAGAAAACACTGATCAACGACACGGCCGCTGGCGCGATCAAAGCCTATCGTGCGGCGGCTTCGGCTCCGCCACCCCCGGCTGAAAAGCCGAAGATCGACAGCGCGACCATCGCGTCGGGCACCATCACAATCAAGTGGTCCAATGGTGGCACGCTTGAATCCGCCACCTCTATCACCGGCGGGACCTGGACGAGCACCGGCAACTCCAGCGGCACGTTCTCCGAAGCTGCGACCGGCGCGGCCAAGTTTTATCGCGTGAAGCGATAATTCTGTTTCTGCAACGCACATCAAGACCGGGAGAGAATTCTCCCGGTCTTTTTTTTGCCGGAAAATAAATCACGAAACTTCCGCGCATCGATGATCGGATAAAAACACCGGCCGAGAAAATTCTTGCTCAACCAAACCCGCCGGCAAATCCTAAGCCGTTGCTGAAAGTTTAAACTATTTCCAACCACCAAACGCATGAGTGCTGAAGCCCGTCTTCTCGAACTGAAACTTGAACTTCCGCCCGCCCCCAAACCGATCGCCGTCTATCGTCCGCTCGTCGTCGCGGGCAATCTTGCCTACGTCTCCGGCCATGGCCCGTTGAAGGCGGACAAGACGCTGATGCTCGGCCGCCTCGGCGCGGATCTTGATCTTGCCGGCGGCAAACTCGCCGCGCGCCAGGTCGGTCTCGCCATCCTCGCGACACTGCGCGCCGAACTCGGCAGCCTCGATCGCGTCAAGCGCCTCATCAAAGTGCTCGGCATGGTGAATTGCACGCCGGACTTCCGCGATCATCCCGCCGTCATCAACGGTTGCAGCGAACTTTTCGCGGACGTCTTCGGGAAGGAAAACGGCATCGGCGCGCGCAGCGCCGTCGGCATGGGATCGCTGCCGGGAAACATTGCGGTCGAAATTGAGGCGATTTTTGAACTCGCTTAGTTGCACCGCGATTTTCTTCGCATGAATTCGTGCCCGCCTCCGTGGTATCAAATCTTGGACGTCGAGGAAGTGCCATCGCCTGCGCTGCTCGTTTACATTGCGCGCGTCGAAGAAAATATCCGGCGGATGATCGCGCTCGCTGGCGGCGTCGCGCGGCTGCGTCCACACATCAAGACCCATAAGCTCGCCGAGTTGATCCGGCTCCAGCAGGCGCACGGCATCACGAAGTTCAAATGCGCGACCATCGCCGAAGCAGAGTTGGCGGCGGATTGCGGCGTGGCGGATCTGCTGCTTGCTTATCAGCCTGTCGGGCCAAACGTGGAGCGACTCGTCCAGCTCGCGCAAAAGTTTCCGCGCACGAAATTTTCCGCCATTGTCGATGACGCGGGCGCGATTCGCGCGCTGGCCGCAGCGTTCGCGCGCGCCGGACTCGTGATCGACGTGTTGCTCGACCTCGATTGTGGCCAGCATCGCACCGGCGTCGTGCCCGATGCGAACGCGGTTGAATTGTATCGTTTGATCGCGAATTCGCCTGGGCTGCGCGCCGCTGGATTGCAAGCCTACGACGGCCACATTCATGATCACGATCCCGTCGCGCGCGCCGTTGCTTGCGACAACGCGTTTGCCCCGGTCGAATTGTTGCGCGACGATTTGACGCGCGCCGGCCTGCCGGTGCCTACGATTGTCGCGGGCGGCACGCCGACGTTTCCGATGCACGCGCGGCGAACGGACGTCGAATGCAGTCCCGGCACGTGCGTGTTCTGGGATGCGGGTTACACGACGAAGTTGCCAGACTTGGATTTTCTTCCCGCCGCGCTGGTGTTGACGCGAGTGATTAGCAAACCAGGATCAAACCGGCTGTGCCTCGACCTCGGCCACAAAGCGATCGCGGCGGAAAATCCACATCCGCGCGTGCAATTTCCCGAACTGCCAGATGCGAAAGCAATCTCGCATAGCGAGGAACATCTGGTGATTGAAACGGCGCAGGCCGCGAATTACGCAGTAGGCGATGCGCTTTACGGAATCCCGTGGCACATCTGCCCGACGGTGGCGTTGCATTCCGAAGCCGTCGTGGTCAAAGATGGCCGCGCGGGCGAACGCTGGTGCATCGACGCGCGCGCGCGCCGACTGACGATTTGAATTTACCTGCTAGTGCGGGCGCTAAACGAAAAAGCTGAGGCATCCCGCCCAGTGTACGGTGATGGCTCATAAAAATGGCTACCCAATTTCTAGCGAGTGTTAACCGTAAAGCGGTGACAAGATTGCCCTCCAGCGATCTTGTTTCGACATCAGCGAATCATGAATGATTTCTTCGCAACACTCGTGCTTGGCCACCTCATCGGCGACTATCTGCTCCAAAACAAGTGGATGGCGATGAATAAAAGCGGCAGCACTTGGAAATGTGCTGTCCACTGCATCATCTACACGGTGGCAGTATCGGCGACGACTTGGACAACCGTTCACGGGTGGCAATGGTCGCTACTCGTCTTCGCGTCGCACTTCCCGGTGGACAGGTGGAGTCTTGCTGATAAATGGCTCGATCTCATAAACGGACGCTCACTGCGCGACTACATCGCCAATGGGAAAAAGGACATCCCAAAGGAACTGGATGCGGAAAACTACCACGCGTTGCGCGGCGGATTTACGGCGCTCGTCTATGCTGCGGCTGATAATACTCTGCATCTGGTGACAATGTATTACGGTGCGAAACTGCTAAACCCGCTGTGATGTCGAACTTTTTATGAATCAACCCACCGCCATTCCCCGCCACTTCGCCAGCGACAATTACGCCGGCATTTGTCCCGAGGCGTGGAGCGCGCTCGCTGAAGCCAACCGCGATCACGTGGCCGGCTATGGCGAGGACACGTGGACACAGCACGCGGCGGATTTGATTCGCGAACTGTTCGAGACGAATTGCGAAGTGTTCTTTGTCTTCAACGGCACGGCGGCAAACTCACTCGCGCTCGCGTCGATGGGACAGTCTTACCACAGCATTCTCTGTCACGAGACGGCGCACGTGGAGACGGACGAATGCGGCGCGCCGGAGTTTTTTTCCAACGGCATGAAAGTGCTGCAAGTCGCCGGACCGAACGGCAAGATCGATCCGGACGGCATCGAGCGCATGGTGAAGAAACGCAGTGACGTGCATTATCCCAAACCGCGCGCCGTCAGCATCACGCAGGCGACCGAACTCGGCACCGTCTATTCCGTCGGAGAGGTGAAGGCGATTTGGGCGAAGGCCAAACAGTTCGGCCTCAAGCTGCACATGGATGGCGCGCGCTTCGCCAACGCCGTCGCGTCACTCGGCGTCGCGCCCAAGGAAATTACGTGGCAGGCGGGCGTCGATGTCCTCTGTTTCGGCGGCACGAAAAACGGCACGCACGTTGGCGACGCCGTGGTGTTCTTCAATCGCGAACTCGCGCACGAGTTCGACTACCGCTGCAAACAATCCGGCCAGCTTGCGTCGAAGATGCGTTTTCTTTCCGCGCCGTGGGTCGGGATGCTCAAGGACGGCGCGTGGCTGCGGCACGCCGCGCATGCCAACGCGATGGCGCAGTTGCTGCACGAACTGTTGCGCGACATTTCCGAAGTGAAAATTCTTTTCCCGCGCCAGGCTAACGCCGTCTTCGCCGAACTTCCTCCCCACGTAATCGTCGCGTTGCGGCAAGTCGGTTGGAAATTTTACACCTTCATCGGCCAGGGCGGCTGCCGGTTCATGTGCGCCTGGGACACATGCGAAGAAGATGTCCGGCGATTTGCCGGCGATGTGAAACGGCTGCTCGTCGAAGCGCCAAAAGAAATTTCACAAAGCGCGCCGAATCATCGGAAGCTGTAGCGGCGGCGATCAATCCAGCCGTTTCACGCGAATGTTTTTGTAGCGGACGACGCTTTTGGGGTCGTGCGCCTGGAGCGCGAACGTGCCGGCGTCGAGTTTGCGCGTATAATCTTTGCCCGCCTGCGCGCCTTCAGGTTCGTTGTATTCGAGCACCGTCTTGCCGTCGATTTTGACGGTGACTTTGTTGCCTTTGACGATGATGTGCTGCGTCCACCATTGGTAATCTTTGGCGGGCGTGAGTCCACAGTTGACCAAACCGTAAAGGCTGCCGGTCTTGATCCAGTCGCCGTGCGAAACGTTGACCTGCGATTCGAAGCCGTACTTCGGCCAGCTTTTTTCCTGATACTTCGTGTGAAAATAAATTCCGCCGTTGGAGTTCGTCTCGGTCATGACCTCGACTTTGAGTTCAAAGTTTTTGAACGGCTTGGGATCGCCGACGTAGTAAAGGTGGGCCGTTTCGCCGCGGGCGACGAACGCGCCATCTTCGAGCTTCCAAGTGTCAGGATGGTCGGTGGATTTTTTCCAGCCGTCGAACGATTTGCCGTCGGAGATTTTGACAAACCCTTCTTCGGTGTCGGCTGCGCCAAGGCGCGCGATGGCTAGTGAGATCAGTGCGATTGAAATGGAGATTGTGCTTTTCATGGCGGAAATCGTAGCGGGCCGGCCGCGCGCCGCCAAGTACAAGATTTGGTCCGGAAATTGGCGCTTCAACCGTACAGAAAGAAACAAAGGGAACGAAGAAGGAATGACTTGGACTGGCACAAACCGGCCCTCACGACTCATCTGCTCGGAGAGCGTTTAATTTCCAGTGCTCAGGCCATGATCGTTTTGGTTTCGTTCGCTTTATTGCCTGTTGTTCAAATCAACTGCGTTATTGCCGTGGATTGAAATCGCGCGCTAGGCCGCGATGGATTCCCTTGCCGCCGGAGTTGTCTGCGCTAGGATTCCAGCATGAACTCAGTTTTCTTTCGCGATTTTCCGCGCCGAAATTTCTCCAGCTTCGTTGCGTTGTTGGGGGCTGTCGTCGCTGCCGCGTGGCTCACCTCGTGTTCGCGTACTGCCGCGCCGGCCGATGAATTCGCGCGTCTCATGAATCTGGGCAAGTCTCATTACGAAGGCGGCGATGCGGAGAAAGCGATCGCGGCTTACCAAAAAGCGATCACGCTTCAGCCGACGCACATTGACGCGCGCTTGAATCTGGCGAACGCCTTTTTGCTCGGCAACCAGCCGGACAAGGCAATTGAGCAGGCGCAGGAAGCGTTGAATTTGGATCACAACCTGGCGGCGGCCTACTACGTGCAAGGTTGCGCGCTGTTGCGGCAGAATAAATTCGAGGATGCACTCAAAGCATTGCAGCCGGCGAAAGACATCGATCCGAAAATCAGCGCGGCGGGTTTTCAACTGGGGCGCGCGCATCAGGCGCTGAATCATTTCGAGGACGCCATTCGCGAGTTTCAGGAAGTGACGCAGTTCGAGCCGGAGCATCCGGCGGCGCACTACAATTTGAGCCAGGCTTTGATCCGCGTCGGTCGCAGGGACGAAGCCAGCACGGAACTGGAAAAGCACCAGCAGATCGCGGCGAAGAAATCGCTCGCGGTCACGGACGCCGCGACTTACGAGCGCTGCGAATACACGAAGGCGCGCGTGCCGTTCGCGCTCGAGGAGCCGGAGAAAAATGGAATCAAGGTGCGGTTCGCGGACGCAACGGAAGCGGCCTTCGGCGCGACGGCAAAAAATTATCACGGACCCGTCGGAGTGCTCGACATCAATCATCGCGGGCAAAACGATTTGTTCGTCGGCGACGGCGGCGACGGGTTTCGTCTGCTGATCAACAGCAATGCGAATTTTCAACCGCGCGGCGAGCGCGTGCCAGGCGTGCCGGGCGCGAAATACCGCCGCTGCCTCGTTGGCGACTTGAATCAAGATCGCTACGAAGATGTTGTGATGCTCGGCGAGAAGGCGGTGCATCTTTTCAAATTCGCGACCAACGGCGGCATCACCGAAGTGACGGCTTTCGCGGGCTTGAAGGATTTGAACGCGACGGACGGCGCGCTGGTTGATCTCGATTTTACAGGGAAGCTTGATCTGTTGCTCGTCACCGCGGCGGAGAAGAAAATTCAAGTGTGGCGCAATCTTGGGAACATGTATTTCCGCGACATTACTTCGACCTCCGGCGTGCCGGCGACGTTGAGCGGCGTGTCGCAAGTCGCCGTCGATGATTGGAACAATGACGACTTGATGGATCTGTTTGCTGCGCGTGACGGACAGCCGCCGCAAGTGCTCATCAAACAACGCGGCGGCCCGCTGGCACTGACAAATTCTCCGCCGGCGTGGCCGGCCGGCAACCGCGTGGCCGTTGGTGACCTAAATAATGATCTGCGGAATGATCTCGTCATCGCGTCGGCTGGAAAATTGGAATGCGCGTTTGGCGGATTGACGGAGCAGACGACGATTCCGCTCGGCGATTTTTCGGTGAACAGTCTCGCGCTGGTCGATTACGACAACGACGGCTGGCTGGATATTATCGCGTGCGGCAGCGGCGTGCGTGTGTGGCGCAACCTCGGGCGCTCGGGTTTTCGCGAAGTCACACGCGAGCTGGGTCTGGACAAATTGATCAGCGGTCGCGTCGAGTCCGTGACGGCGGCTGATTTTGATCAAGATGGCGACACGGATTTGTTGATTTGTTTGGAGCAGGGCGGATTGCAGTTGTTGCGCAACGAGGGCGGCAACGCGAATTTGCAACTCAAGGTGCGGCTCTTCGGCAATCGATCCAATATGAGCGGCATCGGCGTGCGGCTCGAAGCGCTCGCGGGCAATTGGCGCACTGGGCGGACCGTCACGCAGTTGCCCGTCGAAATCGGCGTGGGCAAACACGCGCAGCTTGATTCGTTGAACGTGCGGTGGGTTGATTTGGCCGTGCCGACGGTCGATTTCAAAGTCGATCCTCGCTCGACGATGACGCTTGTCGAATTGATTTTACCGACCGGCTCGTGCCCGTATCTTTACGCGTGGGATGGAAAAAAATTTCGTTTCGTGACGGACATTCTCGGCGCCGCGCCACTCGGTTTGCCAGCGGCGGAAGGGCATTACATCGAGCCGGACACGGAGGAGCATGTTTGGATTGGCAACGATGAGAACTTCAAACCGCGCGACGGAAAATACATTTTGCAGATCACGGAAGAACTTCGCGAAGTGTTGTATTTGAATGAAGCGAAAATGGTCGTGGTCGATCATCCACCGGGAACGGAAGTTCATCCGACTTGCAAGCTCGTGCCGGGAAAACCATTTCCACCGAAAGAATTTCGCACGTTGGGCAACCGCATGCCGTTGCGACGCGCGACGCGATTGGATGGAACAGATGTGACTGTTCTGCTCGCTGAGAACGATGGCCAGGTGGTTTCACCGCAAAAATTACGCGTGCCGCAATTGCGCGGGCTCGCCGAGCCGCACGGTGTCGTGCTGGACTTCGGGCCGCTGGAAGTGGAACGCCCGTTCACGCTGGCGTTGACGGGCTGGCTGCGCTTCGGCGGCGGCATGGCCAACGTCGCGGCATCGCAGAATCCGGAGTTGCCATTTCCTTTTCCACAACTTGAAGTGGAAAACGACGTGGGCGAATGGAAGCCGGTGGATATTGTCGCCGGCGCTCCGGCCGGAAAAACGAAAACGATCTTGATCGAACTTGCCGGCAAACTTCCAGCGCAAACCCGGCGACTGCGTTTGACGACCGCGTTTGAAATTCATTGGGATCGCACCGCGCTGTTTGAAACAATTGATCCAAGCGCGACGCAAATCACTTCGTATCCGGCGCAATCGAGTGATCTGCATTGGCGGGGCTTCAGTGAGTTTGAAAATCTTCCTTGGTCCGCGCCATTAACTCCGAATTACACAAAGATTTTTCAGAAACCGAATTGGAGAATCACGCCGGTGGGTTGGTGCACGCGATATGGAGAAGTCAATGAGTTGATTCAGAAGCAGGACGACAAGCTGGTTTTACTCAACGGTGGAGATGAATTGACGCTCACATTTTCTGTCGCTTCGTTGAAGGCAAAGGATGATGGAAATTTGCGCGACTACTTCTTGTTCACTTCCGGCTGGGACAAGGACGCCGACTTCCATGTCGAGCGCGGTTGGAGCGTTGGGCCGCTTCCAACAGCGCACGATCATGCCGCCGCGCACTCCACCGATTGGGCAGGTGCGGGTTCAAGCAAATATCTATCAGCACGCGAAACGATAAACTCACGTTGGGTTGGCCTGATGACATTGAATCGCTTCACCACGAAAAGAGAATAAAGGCGGATGCTCGAATCATGGCAGAAAAATGGAAATTCCGTCTGACAGTGATTGGCTCAATCGAAAACACGAGAGCCAAAAACTAATGCGCTTTTTTGCAGACATGCAAAAAAGAATTTAAAAGTGCGCCCCATCTCCCCGGATTATCTCAAATATGCGCAGGCCGGTTGCATAGAAAAACAAAGATTAGTTTTGTTTCCAAAAAAGTTTGCTTTAGCGCTTTCGCTGAACAGACGCTCCGCGTACGTAAGAAAGTAAAATTTATCAATTACAGCAATCAAATATGAGGAAAACTGGAACACAAAATACAGTAGTCCTTGGCGAGATAATGCACACGATATGGTGGATTTTGAATTTCCTGCCGGAACAATGCATTTTTTTCTTGCAAATAAATTGGAAAAACTCTAATTCTCGCAACAGATGCACAAAAAATTGGTCGTGCCTCATCTGAAAAGGAGAGGCAGATCAGTTTTGATAGGCGGACTTTCAGGCTAGTGAGGCAAGTGAATTGCTCAGACAAACCTGCGAATCGAGTGGTTGTGTTTTTAAGATTTAAGTGTGAAAGCAAGTTTGCCGATTGTTTTGGATGCCGCAGCATACGTTAAAATGCATTGACGACTTAGGGTGAATTGTGGATAAGGCGCTCAAGTCAAGTTGCCCAGCGCAAAAAACGAACATAATGAAGACCGAGCTGAAGAGTGAACAACTGGATTTTATGAATTTAGAGACACAACACAAACTCATGAACAGACACACCACCACCAACATGAATAGACAAACTACATACACCAAACAGGCATGGCGGCTTGCCTCTGGGGTGTTCGCCGCCTTGGCCCTTTGGGTGATGGCTGCGGGCGTTACCGCTCAGGCTGCTGGTTTTGCCGCCGGCCCGGCGACCATCATAAGCGAAGACTGTACTAATGTCGTCGTTAATGGGGTAACCAACATTGTGACCGGTGTCATCGATCCTGGCGAGCAAATCACCATGTCGTTCGTCATCACGAACAATACGGGTGCGAATACAACTTTCCTGTTTGCTTCACTGCAAGCGGCGAACAATGTCACCGCACCGAGCGCCCCACAGATTGTCGGCGTCAATGGTTTGTTGGCACCCGGTGCTACGTGGACCAACACGTTCACGTTTGTCGCCAGCGGTGGGTGCGGTGGGCAAGTGACTCCGGTACTGTCTCTTCAAGACGGTGTAAGTTCGGCTGGAACATTGACATATCAGACTTTCCCGCTTGGCCAAAGCTATGTTAGTTCGCTACCATTTAGCAGCACAAATGCCAATGTCATTCCCTTGTCCGGGACAGGCAACGGGCCTGCTTCGCTATATCCCGACAACTTGACGGTAAGTGGTGTCAACTCTTCCACTGTTAGCTCTATCGCATTATACTTGAATGGATTCAGTCATGCGAATCCAGGCGATGTGAGTGTTTTGCTGGTGAGTCCCAATGGTCAAAAAGTTCTCGCGATGGGTGGTGCCGGTGGGGCAAATCCAGTTAGTAATTTTATAATTAAAATTGCGGACGCGGCCACGAACAGTTTCTCTTCGACTGCCGCGCTAGTAAATGGCGTGGCGTACAAGCCGGCAGATCTGGCCGGTGCCGCCTTCGATAATCCTGCGCCGGCGGGCCCTTATGCATCCTCGTTGTCAAACTTTGTTGGGCCGGATGTAAATGGATCTTGGCAATTGTTTGTGTTTGATAATCACGCGGGTGCCAGTTCCACCGGCTCGATGACTGGTTGGACCTTGGAATTCATAACCGCGCAAACGGTTTGCTGTCTGAGTCCAAACTTGCCGCAGATTAGCTTATTTCCGTTGCCGCCATACAGCACGCCGGAAAATGTGGCCAAGACTGTAAATGTCAACCTGAGCAGTACAATCGCCAATGTCAGCAATATTGTCCTCACCGCTTCTTCGACCAACACAGCCGTGCTGCCGGTCAGTGGCATTACTTTCGGTGGCGCAGGCGCTGCGCGCACAGTAACTCTGACTCCCGCAGCAAACACATTTGGCACGAGCAAAGTGACCATCACGGCAACGGACACAAGTGGGCTTCAAAATTCGGTAAGTTTCGTCTTGGATGTTCAATTTGTGAACAACCCACCGACCATATCAGCCTTGGTAAATCAAGCAACTTCGACCAACGGGCCACCTGTGACACAAGCATTCACGGTTGGAGATGTCGAAACACCGGCAGCCAACCTCTTGTTCTTTGCCAGTTCCAGCGACACGACGCTTGTGCCCAATTCAAATATTGTCTTTGGTGGTAGTGGGGCGAATCGCACGATAACGGTGACTCCAGGTGGGGGGACGGCGCAAGGGCAGGCTACCATCACGGTAAGCGTGGTAGATGGGAATCAGGGGATTGCACAAAGCCAGTTTACCGTTACAGTTGGCGGAAGCCTCATCAACCCTAGCATTTCGCTGGTGGGATCAGTGCCAGGTAATGGAACAAACAACTCTGGGGTTAGTATTACGTTCTCGATCGCGATCTCGGATGTGCAAACTCCGAACGCGTTTCTGAATGTTTCGGGCACATCTTCAAACCCCGGCTTGGTGCCGAATAGCGGTATCGCCATTGCCGCCCCTAGTGGAAATACAAATGGATCAATCCGTAGTGTTACCATTACGCCGACCGGAGGCCAGTTTGGTGCGACCACAATTACCTTAACAGTCAAGGACACGGACAACAACACCGGTAGCATTGCTGTGTCGCTAGTGTATAATTTTGTCAACCAAGCACCTTCGATTGTTGTATCAAGCAGTGTCCCGATCAAGACCCTTGAAGATAACGCGGCCATTATTTCCTTAACAGTCAACGACATAGAATCTACAGCTAGTGGAGTGAATTTAAGCATTGATCCTACTTCACCCGCAATTGCTAACGGTTTAGTTCAGGCTAACAATGTCGGTTTTTCTGGCACTGGAGGGGGTCGAATCATGACTATCCTGCCGAATGGAAACCTTTACGGCACAAACAATGTCACGGTCATCGCTACTGACGGAAATGGTGCCACCAGTAGTGTAACCTTCTCGCTGGAGGTCGCCGCAGTGAACGACGCGCCGTCCTTCACAAAGGGAGCTGACGTTGTGGTTGATGAAAATTCGGCAACTAAGACCGTAACTGGGTGGGCTACCAACATAAATCCTGGTCCGGCTATAAATGAAAGTTCGCAAACGGTTTCATTCACGGTAAGTGCCGCTGATAACAGCTTATTTGCGACCAATCCAGCCGTAAGCTCCAACGGAACTCTAACCTTTACGCCCGCCGCAAAAGCCCACGGAGTTACCACTGTAAACGTGCAGGCTGTTGATAGTGGGCCTGGAACAGTGCCTGATGTTAACACCTCCGCAGTGCAAACCTTCGTGATTACCATAAACGCAATCAATCAACAGCCGAGCTTTGCGCTGAACACAAGTCTCACGAATCTTTATCCATCGCTGCTAACCAACACGATTGTGGTAGCCGAGGATTCGGGCGCGAATACTTTCGCCAACCTGATGACGAACATCACCGCAGGCGCGGCAAACGAATCCGCTCAGGTCTTGACCTTTAGTATTGCCATGGTCGTCACCAACAATGCGGGCTGTGACACGTCACTGTTTGCCACGAACCCGGTCATCAATCCCGCGAACGGCACACTGACCTTCGCTCCCAAAGCCAATGCCAACGGCACTGCAGTTCTGACGGTAACACTCAAAGACAATGGTGGTACTGCGAACGGCGGCGTTGACACATCTGCCAGTGTCACCTTCACCATCGTGGTGACACCGGTGGCCGATCTGCCGACTATCACGCAAATCGGTGACGCCACCAACACGGTTCACTCAGTTCGTAATAATCCTAGTGCGCCGGCTTCGTTTACGATAAACGATCCGGACAGTTGCCCGGCGTCATTACCAGGACTCGGAGTAACTCTATTTAACGTAAATAATGCCATCGTGCAATCGATCACCATCGGGGTAAGCACAGGCGGCAATCGAGTCCTCATCATTACTCCCGTGCCGAACCTTGCTGGCTTGCCGGTCGTAAATGTCGGCATTCAAGCGGTTGTTACCAATGCAACCGGATCGGTAACCAACACCTTTAACTACATCGTTGAAAATGTTAACACGCCCCCAGTGATTGGTGCCATCGGAAGCCAATCGGTTAATGACAACTCCGGCCCAACGGCGGTGTCTTTCACGGTTGATGATCCAGGCGAAACAGTGCCCGGCAGCCTTGTTGTAACTGCAACGTCATCGTCTCAGGCAAACATTGCAGACGCCAACATATTCATCGCAAATCTTGGTGGAACGAATCGAACGTTGATCTTCACGCCATCGGTTACAACTAGCTCCACAAACGTAACCATCACGGTAAAAGCAACCGACGATGGCACTACGCCTGGTGGCCCATTGCCAGTGGCTAGCTCAACCAAGCAGTTCACGGTAAATATCACGCATGTGAACCAAGGGCCAACCATTGCCGGAATTGTGAAACAGTTCACCTTTGAAGGGTCAACTACGAACATTAACTTCACAGTCGGCGACTTTGAGGATCTGAACAATTTGACGCTTTCGGCAACGTCAACGAATCAAACATTGCTGCCCGATAGCTCCTTGACATTCGGTGGCACGGGCGCGAATCGTTTCATCACCATCACTCCCGCTGCCCTA
>JACPZS010000092.1 GCA_016195385.1 Verrucomicrobiota bacterium | reverse complement strand
TGCCGTGGGCGGATTCCCATTGTTCGAGTTGGGCTTGATCACCGGAATTCAACACGACCGGAAAACTCGCTTGCGACATGAATGGAATCATGGTGTTGAAAAAATTAATGTAAATCTATTTAAGAGACACTAGACTAGGTTATTGAGAGCCTGCTACGACACGATAGAAACGGTAGGGAAGATTTTTGCTTCCGGCATCGCTGAATGGCTGCGGCGCAGGAGCGCCGGTGATATTCCCAATAGCCGACCAACTCTGAAGATCCGTGGAGGCCTCGACGCGGTAGGCGCGGCCCACTTCACCGGAAACGGTCATCGAAAAGGTTCCGTCCCCAGTTCGAGCCGGGGAGTGAATGACCGGCCGCGAACCGCCACTCTGACTTGGTGGCTCGGCTTGAAAGCGTGCCAATCCGAGTCGCACCTGGCCATTGGCGACGGAAAAGTTTCCTCCGACGATGATACCTCCGTCATCCTGCCGATCGATTCTGGTGACTCGTGAACGGACGTTGGACGCTGCATTAAAAACACCATTGGCAAAACCCGTACCTGCATCAAATCCCGTGTCCAATGTTCCATCCGGTTTAAGGCGTGCCAAATCACGGCGCGGGGTGCCGGCGACACTTGTAAATGCTCCAGCGATATTGATGCGACCCTCATCGTCGATTTCTATGGCTGAGACGGGTGCTGCTGACGAACCGTCGCTCAGGATAACGCCAGCCTGAAAGATTGCTTCTGATACTCCATTCGTATCCAAGCGCACGAGTCTGGTGCGGTTAACGCCGCCGGCGGGATCGAAGGAAAGGACTGCGATGATGGTCTTATCGTCACTCGCAACCGCCAAAGCGTCCGTCTCTTCATCCGCAGCCACCGGCGATATGAACTTTGGATCCACGGAACCATCGGGTAACAAGCGAGCCAGGCCGTTATAGCTGCTGCCACTAATCCGATCGAAAACGCCACTGATCATGATGTGTCCGCTTTTGAGAGTTGCCAGGGCATTGATTTCCGACGTGTTGCAATTCAAGCAGTTCAAGCCACTGGCCAGCGCCGTGTCCAAACTGCCATTGGGATTAAGCCGAACCACCCAGGGAGCTCCCTGGCCATTGAAAACGGCAAAGTCGCCGCCGAGAATTATTTTTCCATCCGCTTGCACTGCGATGGCCAGCACGCGTCCGATCGTCCCGTTGAGTTCGCTAGTGCCGGTGCCAATATCAAAGGAGTCATCCAACGAACCGTCGTCGTTGAGCCGGGCCACGCCGTTGCGGTCGTGGCCGTTCACAGTTTCGAACCAGCCGCCAATGAGAATTTTGCCGTCGCCCTGAATTGCGATTGCGGCCACGGAGTGTTTCGGATCAGCTGGCTCAATTAGCGGAACGAAAGAAGTGTCCAGGGTTCCATCGTGGTTAAAGCGCGCGAGCTGGCCGCGCTGCGTGCCATTGATTCGGTTGAACGTGCCGCCGATGACGATTTTGCCGTCTTTCTGTACCGCCACCGCTTGCACATGCGCCACGGAGCCTTCTGAAAGTTCCAATTGCGGATTGAATGGAGAGTCTAGGCCTCCGCTTGAATTTAACCGGGCAATGCCTCGCGGCGTCACATCCGTGTCGGCAGTGAAATTTCCCACGATCAGCCAGCGTCCATCCAGTTGCAGAGCGGCACCTCGGACCTGCAAGCCACCAGGCAGGCCCGGTCGCAGGGTCAGACTAAAGGCCGGATCGAGTGAGCCATCATTATTCAAACGAGCGATCACGCTCTGAGAAAATCCATTGGCGTCACTAAATTGGCGATAGCCGATGACCTTGCCGTCTGCCTGCAAGCCCAGCACACGAAATGTGTCTGCATGGGTCGGGTTGATGATCGGATTGAAAGTGCTGTCCAAAGTTGCGTCGGAGTTGATACGCGTCACGTTGGTGCGGCTATCCGAATCCACATATTCAAACGATCCGCTGAAAACGATTTTGCCGTCCGGCTGCACCACGAGTCCATCAACGACAGGCGGTGGTAGCGTAGTGTCGAGCTGGAAAATTCCGGGGACGAAGGTGTTGTCCAGACCACCCGTGGCGCTCAATCGCGCCATGCCGGCGCGACCAGTAATATCCAGAAGGCTAAAATTGCCACCGATGAGAACTTGGCCATTTTTAAGCAGGGCCACCGCGAGAACTTGTCCCGGTGTGCCTTGATCGTCCGTAGCGACAGGATCGGTATTGAAAGTTACGTCCACTGAGCCGTTGGCCTCCAGCCGCGCAATCCCCACATGCTTCACGCCACCCACCGCTATGAAGCTTCCACCAATCAAAACCTTCCCATCGGGTTGCACCACGATTGCCGAAACCATCCCGACCGGGAGAGAACCTTGACCGGCGTCCAATCCCGCGCCGGAGTTGAAGGAAGTGTCCAGCGTGCCATTGGCGTTGAGGCGGGCGAGACCTTTGTGCGGCGTCCCGTTTACCGACTCAAACGAACCACCGATGAGTAATTTCCCATCCGTTTGCACTGCCAGGGCAGAGATCGGGCCGGCAATTTGTGTCTGCGTGATGGCTGAAGAGCAGCAGGTACCCGCGCCCGCGTCGAATGTCAAATCCACCGTGCCATCGGGATTCACTCGGGCCAGGCCGTTTCGCCCGATCCCGTTAATCGCGTTAAAAGCGCCAGCCAGAATCAGCTTGCCATCCGGTTGTACTGCCACTGCCGAAACGGAACCGCCGAGGCGAGTGATCACGGGGCGGAAATTCGGATCCAGAGTTGGAATCGACTGCGCGCGCAACGGTGTGATACCGCACAGCAAGAGGATGACAGCGGTGAACACTAGCGCAATGAACCGGGGAGAGGTGCGTGCCTTCATGAATTCTTTCTTTTTGGTTGTTAAGACAGATACATGATCCTTGCCATGAGATGAACAATAATCTTCGCTGAACTTACTCGATTTGATTCTGAGCAGCCACAGTTGGTCGTCCCATTCGAGCGATGCCCTCGGCGCTTCGTAATCGATCTGTTACGGCCTGACTCGCCGTCATTCGCATGGCGTGACCACTGCTGGCCAGCCGATTTGCTCGTGAATGTGAGTCGCTAATTTTTATGCAACCAGGCCCGCTCTCGTGACTAATCCTTCCTAATTTCGTCAAACGACGCATCGGTGAAATCGAGCCTGCTGATCATGCCTTCAAATCCCACCACATAGATGTTTCCTTGCTCATCCGTGGAAAAGGACACGAGTCCCTGCGGCGCGGTACCGATTTGACGAACGGTCTTCAACACGCGGTTTTCCTGGGTCAACCCAAAGATTCGCTTCGAGGTGTAATCGCCGAAGATGTAAACGCCGTAGAAGGAAGATCGCTTGTCGCCGCGATACACAAACCCGCCCGTGATCGAGTTGCCATATTTTCGTTTGTAGGCAAACACGGGCGGAGTGTAATTCGCCCCCTCTTTGCGGTAACGATTGGAGAACGGCTCGAATGCTTCATAGACATTCCAGCCGTAGTTTTCTCCGCGCCGAACGATGTCCACTTCTTCCACTCGATCCTGGCCCACATCGGCCACCCAAAGATCACCCGTGAGTGAATCGAAGCTGAAGCGCCAGGGTTCGCGCAGACCGAACGCCCAAATCTCCGGCCGCGCGTCCGCTCGGCCGCGAAACGGATTGTCCGCTGGAATCGCGTAGGCCTTGCCATCCTCGGCGTGGTCCACATCAATGCGCAGCATTTTCGCCAGCAAAAGCTGGAGGTTCTGGCCGTGCCCGTTGGGATCATGATGCGGACCGGTGTCGCCCATTCCCAGGTAGAGAAAGCCGTCCGGCCCGAATTGAATGCACCCGCCGCCGTGATCCTCCGCCACGCTCAAGATCTTCAGCAACCGGCGCGCTGGCTGGCCGGAGTCATGCCGGAAATCCGGTGCGAACTGCTTCTCCACCAGAGTAGTGGTCACCGTCCCTTCCTCAAAGACTTGATACTTGAGGTAATACTTCCGGTTCTCGCGAAACTTCGGATGGAAGGCCAGGCCGAGCAAACCGTTCGGTCCACGCTCGCTGAAAACTTCATTGGAGAGATCGGAGAACAAGGTCTTTGCTTCTCCCACTTCGGTCTTCTCCATCATCCAGATTTTGCCCGTCTGATGAAGCACGAGAAAAACATTGGTGTGGCCGGGCACTTGAGCGAGATAAGTAAGTCCGGATTGAACTTTGCCCGGCGGGATGCGCAGCAGTTCGTTGAAAAACTGCCGCACCGCAACGGGCCTGGCCAGTTCGGGGATAATGCCAGGCATGCCGTGGTTGCTTATCAGCGCGTTCTCCGGCTGCTTCAACGTGGCGAGATATTCGGTGAGATCGGTAAATTCCTGGAGTGAAAGCCCCGCGTGCAAGCCTTCCGGCATGAGCGAAAGCGGGCTGCCGCGCTTCTCTTTGATGTCAGTGGCGGCAATGCGCACCAGCTTGCCGTCCGCGCCTATCAATTGAACTTCCGTGTCCGTCGATTGCTGAATGATGCCTGTGTATTCAACGCCCGATTTGGTTTCCATGATGGACGTCACATAACCCACCGCGATCGTAGCCGAAGGCAGCAGTACTGCGTCGATCAACTCTCGACGCGGAAATTTGTCGCCCACGGCTAACAAATCCGGACCCGCTTTGCCGCCCTGGCCATTGACCGTATGGCATTTCGCGCACGCAAGTTTTTGCTCGTCGGCAAAAAGTTTTGCTCCCTGCGCCACCACGCCTTCGTGGCTCATGGCAAAACGGCGATACTCATCCAGGCTTTGGCCTTTTGATGTCCCGTTCAACGAGGGATCTTGGGCGAAGCTTGTGAAACCGGCGCTCCAGACAAATACGAGCGTTAGCCCGCACACGAAGGGGTATGGATTGGCTGTTTTCAATTGTGCTTTCAAGGTGTCGTTTACTCAGCCTGCAAGTCCAGTTTTTTATCCCGTTCAGCCCATGCCATCCGGGGTCTTGTTTTTTAATTTGAGTCAGCACTTGGAGAGTTCGGTGGGTCGAATTTAATTGTTTCCCACAGGACGTTTTCACAATCTTGTCCCGGTGCAAACCGCATGACCGCCCTGCCTGAATCCATCACCGCGCTCATCGCCGCGCTCGGTCGGCTGCCCGGCATCGGGCCTCGTTCGGCCGAGCGACTGGCGCTCCATCTCGTCCAGAGCGACGCGGACGAAGTGCGGCAGCTTGCTCGCGTGCTCGTCGAGGCGCGCGAGCGCATCAAATTTTGCGAAATCTGCGGTGGCTTGACGGAGTCGGCGACCTGCACGATATGCTCGCAGCCGCAGCGTGATGCCTCGGTCGTTTGCCTGGTCGAGCGGCCGACGGACATTCTCAGCATCGAAAAGGCCGGGACTTTTCGCGGCCGCTATCATGTGCTCGGCGGGAAAATTTCTCCCATCAACGGCGTCGGCCCCGAGGACTTGCGCGTGGCCGAATTGGAGTCACGTCTCGCGCGCGAGCCAATCCGCGAAATCATCATCGCGCTCGGCACCGATGTTGAAGGCGACGCCACGGGCCACTATCTGGCGAAGCGGCTCGCGCCCAAAGGCGTCAAAGTCTCGCGCATCGCGCACGGCCTGCCGGCTGGGAGTGGTTTGGAGTTCGCCGATGAATTGACGTTGAGCCGCGCGCTGGAAGGCCGGCGCGAGATGAATTGAAATTGGTCCCGTTGTTTTTCGCCATGAATCCGCCCAAAGTTGTTGTCTTCGATCTCGGCAAAGTTCTGCTCGACTTCGACTACACGATCACCGCCCGGAAAATTTTCGCCCGCTGCCGTGTCCCGGCGCACGACATCGTCAAGTTAATCAATCAATCGCCACTGCTCTTGCGATACGAAAGCGGCGCGCTGACGACGGAGGAATTTTTTGCGGAAATCAAATCCGCCGCCGGCTTCAGCGGCGACCTCGACGAATTCAGCGAACTTTTCGGAAACATTTTCTCGCCCATTGAGCCGATGATTGAACTGCACGCCACGTTGCGTGGACGCAGTATTCCGACGTTTATCTTTTCCAACACGAACGAACTGGCCGTGCGCGATATTCGCGCGCGATTTCCGTTTTTTCAAAACTTTGACGGCTACGTGTTTTCGTATGAACACGGCTCGATGAAACCGGAAGCGAAGCTGTATCAAGCCGTTGAGCGCGTTACCGGCCGGCGTGAATCGGAAATCCTTTACCTTGATGACCGCCCGGAAAACGTGGCGGCGGGTGTGGCACGCGGTTGGCGCGCGGTGCTGCACGAAACACCCGACCAGAGTAAAGCGGAAGTGAGCCAAGCCGGGCTGCTTTAGTTTTTTGAGGGCGGTTGGACGACGGCAACGACCGCGGCATCGGGTTGAAGATATTTTTGTGCGACAGCCTTGATTTGGTCGAGTGTCACGGACTCGTAATGCGCGTCGTCGGATTCACTGTTCACGTAGCCAAGTCCGTAAAGTTCATCCAAGGCGGTCGTCAGGGAAAGATTGCCGAGATCTTGACGTTCGATTTTTTTCTGGCCGAGAATTTTGGCTTTTGCGCGGCTCAATTCTTCGGCGGTCAGGCCGGCAGCCGCCAGTTGTGCGGCTTGCTGAAAAATTTCGGCCTCGACCTGCGCCACGGTTTCCGGCGCGGTGCCGCAGTAAAAGCTGAAGCAGCCGGGGATCAAGCCGGGGAAATTTTGCGCGCCGACGTAATAGGCCAGGCCGAGTTCGTCGCGGATGCGCAGGAACAGTCGCGAGCCGAGATCGCTGCACGCCTCCTGAATCAATTCGAGTGCAAAGCGATCTTCGTCAAAGAGCGTCGTGCCGGGGAAGCCGATCACCAGCACGGCTTGCTGCTTGTCGCGCGGCTCGACGACGCGGCGCTGACGTGGCACGGGAGGGTTGACAGGCGCGAGAATGAATCGTTCCGGCAATTTTGGATCCGGCTTCCAGTTCGAGAAAACTCTTTCGATTTCGTTCCGCACTTCGCCGGTCTGCACGTCGCCATAGATCGCGAGCACACAATTATTCGGTACGGTGAAGCCGTGTTGGAACGCCTGAAGCTGGTTGCGCTTCAGTGCGGCAACGCTTTCCTCGCTGCCGTTCGCGTTGAGGCCGTAGCCGGTGTCGCCGAACAGCGCGCGGCGCATCGCGCGTCCGGCGCTTTGGAGCAGTTGATCTTTTTGCGCCCGGATGCCGGCGAGTTGCAGTTCGCGCTCGCGTTCGAGTTCCGCCGGTGGCAGCGCGGGACGCAGGAGAACGTCGGCCAGCAGATCCAGGCCGGTCGCGAAGTCTTCCCGCATGACTTCGGCATGCACGCCGAAGCTGTTGTTGCCGCCGTGGCTGTCGATGCTGCCGCCAAGCGATTCAATTTCAGTGGCGATCTGTTCGGCCGTGCGCGTTGCCGTGCCCTTCAAAAGCAGCTTTGCCATGAGCTGCGTGAGTCCGTTGTCGGCGGCGGTTTCAGCCAGCACGCCGCCCTTGAACATGGCGCGAAGCTGCACAAACGGCAGACGGTGGTCTTCCTTCACGAGCAGACGCAGGCCATTGGCGAACTCAAATTTCTGGATGACGTGGCTGGTGGAAGTTTCGATTACAACGTCGAGCTTCGGTGCGCAGCCCGCCGGCAACAGCGCGTAGAGCGTGCGGCTCTCGGCCCGCAGATACTCGCGGGCCACGCGCTGCAAATCTTCGGGCTGGATGCGTTTGACGGCGGCAAGATAGCGCTCGGAGAAATTCAAATCCGTCGCCGCCAGCCAGTTCCCGCCGAGATCCTGCGCCTGGCCCTGCATCGTTTTGCGGGTCGCCAGCGTTGCCGCTGTGAATTGTTTCACGGCTTTGCCGAGTTCGACGGCGGGCACCAAACCGTCTTTCATCCGCTCGATTTCCGCCAGCAACGCGGTGCGGGCGGCGGGAAACTTTTCGCCATCGACCACCGCGCTCATGCCAAACAGCCCCGGATTGCCGGGATTGTAGGTCCACGCATCCACGGAATGGACCAGTCCGCGTTTCTCGCGCACTTCCTGAAAGAGGCGTGAACTGCGGCCGTTGCCGAGGAGCACCGCGAGCACGTCGAGGATCGGCACGTCGGGATGCCGCAGTTCCGGAATGTGCCAACTGATGTGCAGATGGCCCAGTTCAATCGGCGCTTCCTCGATGACTTCGCGCGGCGCGGTCTGGCGCGGCTCTTCGGGCAGAACGGCGGGCGGCAGCGGGCGCGCTTTGGATTGCGCGAAGGCCGAGCGAATTTGCGCTTCGACTGTTGCCGCGTCCATGTCTCCGACCACGACGAAGAATAAATTATTCGGCGCGTAGCGGGCGCGATAATAGCCAGAGATATCGTCGGGTTTGAGCTGGTTGAAGATGTCCAAGTAACCGATGATCGTGTGGCGATAAGGACTTTTGGTGTAAGCCACTTCAAACAGCCGTCGGCCGGAGCGCCGCGCGGGATCGTCCTGTCCCATGTCCATCTCGCGGCGGATGACGTCGAGTTCCTTCGCCAGTTCCGCGGCGGGCAACGACGCGTTCTGCATGATGTCGCAAAGAATATCGATGGCCACGCGCGCGCCGGTGTTCGGCACATTGATCCAATAAACTGTGCGGTCGAACGAAGTGTAGGCGTTCATGTAACCGCCGGCGGTCTGCACTTCCTGGTCGATGCGCCCCGCGCCGCGCGTCGTCGTGCCCTTGAAGAGCATGTGCTCCAGCACGTGGGACAGGCCTGCGCCGAGCCACGCGCCTTCGTCGATGCTGCCGGTGCGGCACCACGCCTGTGCCGAGACGACCGGCGCGCTGTGGTCTTCGCGCAGGATAATTGTCAGGCCACTGTCGAGCGTCACAATGCGCACGCCGGGCGGACGGGCGGGGATTTCGATTGCGGCGGTTTCGTCGGGAGAAAAACGAGGGGGTACGAGATTCATGGCAAAACTATTCATGGTGCGCATCAAATTGCGCCGAGAACTTAGAGCGAAGCGGCGCGAAATCAAACGTGGAATGAATTGAGTTTTATGGCACGAGTAAGTGGCCAAGCAAAATCGCGGGCAACGAAATGTCCGAGCAACAGACGCCAAGGAGGTGGGGACTGGGGAAGTCCCGCAGAAACGTGCCATTGCTCGGACGGCAGAACTTTACTCTTCTGCTCGTCGCTGTCAACTCAGTCTAAATAAATTTACAGGGTGGTTTACGACGGCATTCGCACTATGCACAGTTCGATGATGCTGGCGCAACGCCAAACTCCGATTGGGCACGTTTGGGAGACGTTCACTCCAAGCCGTGCCGGTGGCACCGTGGCTCGTGGATTTGTCCGGGAAAATCTCTGGCACGCTGCGCGGCATTTCTTCTGGTTGTCTTTTTTTCGCCGGATCGTTTAGAAATGTCGCCAGTCGATCCCGAAAAATGAAAACGATTCAACATCTCTTGGCGCTCCTCCTCCTCCTGAACTTCGTCGCGGGCCGCGCGATCCACGCCGCCGAGTGGGTGACGTACGAAGGCAAAGCCGGTCCCGGCCAAGGCAAGCACATCGTCCTGATGAGTGGCGACGAGGAATACCGCTCCGAGGAAGGTCTGCCGCAGTTGGCAAAAATTCTTTCCCAACGGCACGGCTTCAAATGCACCGTGCTGTTTTCGCAAGATGCTGGCGGCGTGATCAATCCCAACAATTCGACGAATGTTCCCGGAATGCACTTGCTCGCTAGCGCTGATTTGGTCATCAACCAGTTTCGCTACCGCGAACTGCCGGACGCAGACATGAAGCACTTCGTGGATTATCTCAATTCGGGCAAACCGATGATTGCGGTGCGCACCGCGACTCATGCCTTTAATTACACACGGAACAAGCAAAGCCCTTACGCGCGGTTCAGTTCGGACGCCAATGGCGGCGGTTTCGGCGGCATGACTGTCGGCGAGACGTGGACCTACCATCACGGCAACCATGGGAGCGAGGCAACACGTGGCATCGTGGACGGCAAAAATCGCGCGCACCCGATTCTGCGCGGTGTGAACGATGTCTTCGGCTTGACGGATGTTTACGGTGTGAACGCGGATTTTCCAATGGACGCCTCCGTGCTGCTGCACGGCCAGGTGCTCAAAGGCATGAAACCCGACGACGCGCCCACGCTGACCAAAGCCATCATGCCCGTCGTCTGGCTCCGCGATTACCGGGGCGACAGCGGCAAGATTTCAAAAATTCTCTGCTCCACCATCGGTGCCGCCATCGACTTGGAAAGCGAAGACCTGCGCCGGCTGTTCGTGAATGCCTGCTACGATCTCACTGGACTCGAAGTTCCCAAAAAGGCGGACGTCGCGATCGTTGGCGAATTCAAACCGCTCATGTTCGGTTTCAACAAGTTCAAAAAAGGCGTGAACGTCTCTGAACACGAGTTGAAATAGCCCGCTGCGCTCACGCGTCGTGGCTGGCGCACTTCACGGTAGCGCGAAATAAAGCTCGGGAGCGGATTTCCGATTGTTTGCGTTTCGGCTTGTTTTGAGCGCAGCACCGTGGCCGGAGATTTGAGTCACCGTCGTGACGCCAAAGATTGCAGTTCCTCATTTACTGCGAGCGGGCTAACGTTTCCCATGCGAATTGTAAATTTGAATCCCGGATCGGATGTCGGCGCCAGTTCCTGGTTTGTCGAAATTGACGGTCACCGCCTGCTCATGGACGCCGGCACGCACCCGAAGCGTGAAGGCCGCGAAAGCCTGCCGCTCTATTCAGCGATCAAAAAAGAGGAGATCGATGCCATCGCGATTTCCCATTGCCATCACGATCACGTGGGTTCGCTGCCGGTGGCGATGCGACATTTCCCGAAGGCGCACGTGCTGATGCCGGAGTTGAGTTACTTCATCATCGAACGCGTGCTGCACAATTCCGTGAACGTGATGACGCGCCAGCGCGCCGAGTTGGGCATCAAGGAATATCCGCTCTTTACGCACGACGAACTGGACGAAATCGCGCCGCAATTCCAAGGCTTCCAATACAATCGCGAAGTCGAATGGGCCGCGCATCACAAGACGCGCAGCGGCTTCGTCTCGCCAACGCTGGAATTTTACGACGCCGGCCACGCGCTCGGTTCGGCGGGAATCATGGTGCGGAGCCAGAAACAGACGCTCTTTTATACCGGTGACGTTTCTTTTCGCGATCAAACGATTCTCAAAGGCGCCCGCTTCGAAGATGTCAAAGCCGACGTGCTCATCATGGAAACCACGCGCGGCAATCGCGGCGTGCCGGCCAATTTCACGCGCGAGGCCGAGATCGAACGCCTGGCGCAGGCGCTCGACCGCGTCCAGAAGCGGAAAGGCTGTGTGATGATTCCCGTGTTCGCGCTCGGTCGGACGCAGGAAATCCTGGCATTGCTCGCGCTTTTGATCCGCGCCGGCAGATTGAAGCACCAGCCGATCTACATCGGCGGCCTGGGGCGTGTGTTCACGGAGATTTACGATTTGGAAGCGCACCGCGCGCATCGCCAGCACAGCAATCTGCGGCTGACCGAAGCCTTGAACTTGCAAGTGCTCGAACACGGCCAGGCCGATAAAATGAAACTCTCCGGCGGGCGCATTTTCGTCGTGACCGCTGGCATGATGAGCGAGAATACCGCCGCCCACAGTCTTGCCATGCGCATGGTCGGCGATGAGCGGCAGGCGATTTTCTTTGTGGGCTACGCGGATCCCGAAACGCCCGGCGGCCGGCTGAAGGCCGCCAAACCGGGCGAGACATTCATGTTCAGTGGCTCGGCTGGTGAGCTGACGCGCCGCTGCGAAGTCGAGGATTTCGATCTGACCGCGCACGCCAATCGGGAAGAACTGCTCGACTTCGTCGGCCAGGTCGGGCCGCACACCGTGTTGCTCGGCCACGGCGAAGACAGCGCGCGGGCGTGGTTCGCGTCGCAGATTCAAGCGCGCCATCCCAAAATCAAAGTCATCCAACCGTCGCCCGGACAATACGTGGAAATTGGCGCGCGTTAAGCGGCACCAACCGACGGCGGAAATGGCGCCCGGAATTTGGCCCCGGGCGCGGCAATTTTTTATCCTTTCAGTTTCGCTGAAAGATCAGGTAATGTCCGGCCGTAACTGGGACAAAAATGACTGCCGGAGAATTCAATGGTGGCTGGCGAGAAAGTATTTCAATTATGAACACAAACAATAATCACATGATCATCACCTCCAGCTTGCGTTTGCTTCTGGCGCTTCTGCTGGCTGGCGCAGCACTGAGTCAGCAGGCGCAGGCACAACCGTCCAGCACGCCTCGGGATGATTTTTGGCGGACGGACGGCGCGGTCAATTCCATCGTTTCCACGAATGGAGTGGCGTACATCGGTGGCGACTTCAATTACGTCGGCCCGGCCAGTGGCGCGGCCGGCCTGCTGGATTCGTTGGGCGGCGACCCGATCACTGGCTTTCCCAAGTTGAATGGAACCGTTCGCACCATCATTCCCGATGCCAGTGGCGGCTGGTACGTGGGCGGTAATTTCGTCGCTGCGGATAACACGCATCTGCAAAACCTCATCCACGTCCGGGCTGATAACACGCTGGACTCCGCGTTCAAACCTAACCCCGATCAGGCGGTGCGCGCGCTGGCGCTGGTGGGAAATTCACTGCTCGTTGGGGGGGAATTTTTTCAGATTGCCGACAATCAACTCTCTTACTTTGTCACGCTCAACCCCTCCACCGGCAAAACCAACATCATCGCTTCCCAATTGCGAGTGAGTGGCGTCGTGTCCGCGTTCGCGGTGGTAGGCGACACTGTTTATGTGGGCGGCCAGTTCAACAACATCACAACTTTGAATGGCAACCAACGCGTGAACAACCCGCGCACGAGACTGGCCGCCTTCAAGCCGGCGACGGCGGAATTGCTGGCATGGAACCCTGCCTGCTCCGGTGGCTTTGAAGGTGTCAAAGCGATTGTTGTCAGTGGCAGCACGATTTATGTCGGTGGCGATTTCACCTCGTGCGGTGGCAAGCCCCGCAATGGCATCGCTTCGCTCAAAGACGCCGACGGCACCGCAAATAATTGGAATCCCAACGCACAGATCTCCAACGGCACGCCGAACGTCAACGCGCTCGCCGTCGTCGGCAACGTGGTTTACGCGGGAGGCGATTTCACGTCGATTGGCGCACGTTCACGCACGCGGCTGGCGGCGCTGCAAGCGGGCAGCTTCGGCCAGGCCGACGCCAACTGGCAGGCCGATGCCAATGGCGAAGTGAATTTCATCACGGTCGATGGAACCGACATTTTGGTCGGAGGAAAATTTACGGTCATCGGTGGCAACATCGACTTTAACCCCGCCAACAACCAGACCACCCAGACCGGCGGCACGAACCGGCGCGGTTTTGCGCGAGTGGCGCAGGCCAACGCCGCTGTGAGCAACTGGGGGCCGCAAGTCTCACTGCTCAAGCCGGCACAGTTCGGCCAGGGCAATGCAACAAGTTACGCCCTGGGTGTCCAGGGTGATATGATGCTTCTCGGCGGCGATTTTATCAGCTTCGGCGGCGTCAATCGTGCCCACTTGGCAGCGATTGATTTGCATACCGGCGTGCCCACGGCTTGGGATCCGGGCGCGGACCAGACCGTCCGCGCGATGGCTTTGGCAAGTTCGGGCGTTTATGTCGGCGGTGCCTTCACCAATATCGGCGGTGCCTCGCACTCGCGGATCGCCTTGTTGAATTATGCCACCGGCCAGGCGGATCCTTGGGATGCCCGCTTCCAGACCGGGCAATATATCTCGGCTATTGCGACCGGCAATAAGACGGTATTTGTCGGCGGCCAGTTTCAGAAAATTGGCGGCCAGGATCGATCAAGTTTGGCTGAACTTGACGCGAAAACTGGCGATGCCACCGATTGGAACCCGCAACCCAGCGGCACCGTCAATGCCCTCGTGGTCGGCATCAGCAACAATGTGTACGTTGGCGGCCAGATATTTGGCATCAGTGGCAGTTCATTGCAGTATCTGGCGCTCTTGACCACGAATGTGATACCCGCCAAACAACTCATCAAAGCTTTCGATGCAAAACTTGACGGGCAGATCCGCGCGTTGGCGCTCACGTCGGACGCGCTCTATGTCGCCGGAGATTTTACCAAAGCGAGCGGTCAGGATCGCGTCGGTGTGGCGGCGCTCGATCAGTTCACTTCCCAGGAGGTTAATCCGTGGGACGCGCAGATTAGCGGCCAGGGGCAACGGCAGGTTCGCGCGGTGCTGCCCGTTGGCCAGGCGGTTTACGTGGGAGGTCAATTCCGCGCTGCCGGCGGCGAGAATCGCGGCCGCATCGCATCCATCCATCCGCTCTTCGGCGCGGCCTCATCCTGGGATCCCGGAGCCGACGGGCCGGTGAACGCCATCGCTCGTGAAGGGAACACACTCATCATCGGCGGCGAGTTCACCCGGCTCGGTTTGCATGGCACGAATCCCAATCCGAACACGGATGGGCAGCCCGTGCCTTACTTGGCGGCCTTCGACACACGTCCGGCCATCAGCAGCTTTCAGAAGAATGCTGCCGGAAAATATACCTTTAATATCACCGACGGCGATGGACTCGGCAGCAGTTTGTTGCTTCAAACCAGCCCGACGCTCACGAATCCGAACTGGCAAACGGTCAAGACACTCGACATCCTCGGCCTCCAAGATCCAGTCGATGACACGCCTCCGGCGGGAACCACGACCCGGTTCTATCGACTGCAGCGGCAACCTTAACGGCGTACCAAGCGACTCCGCCCGCCGCGGGTTTGTCGCGGCTGGCGGAGTTGCTTCACGGACGGCTGGTGTGATCCGATCGGAAAACACGCTCAAGGATTTCGGCGGTCACCATGGTGATCGCCGTTCCGATGAGCGTGTACCACGGCCAAAATATCTCCGCGCCAAAAAGCGTTAGCCAAAACATTTTGGTAACCCCCCATTTCGGCAGCACTTGAATCGTCGTCATCACGACCAGCGAAGTCGCCATCCCCGTAACCACAGGCGCAGCACGGCGTTGACGATGGAATATCGCGAGCAGCAATCCGCCCAGCAGTGCGCCGCTTGTCAGGCCGCGCAATGAAAACGCAGCGTTCAACACGAAATCCACTTGCCGGCTCAAATAAGCGACGAGAATCAGCGCGCCCGCCCAGAACACCGTCGATAGTTTGCTAAAGCGCAGAAAAAATTCTTCGCTGCGCCCGCGTCCGGCCAGATGTTTCACAAAGTCCATCGTCGAAACTGACGCCAACGAGGTGAGCGCCGAACTGACGGATGACATCGCGGCCGATAGAATCGCCACAATTAGGAACCCGCGCAAAACTGGCGGCACTTCGGTGAGGATGAAGATGGGGAAAATAAAATCGTTGGCTTTGATGCCCGAACCTGCACGTGGCTCCGGCAGTGGAATTTGAAAAGGATGTTTCTGGTAGAAGACCCACAGCATCGCGCCGCACAAAAGAAAGATTAGGAACAGCGGAAAAATAAACACCGCGCTTAACACGAGCGCCTTCCGGCCATCCGCCACATTTTTGCAAGCTAGCACGCGTTGCACGATCAACTGCTCCGCCCCGTGCGACGACATCACCTGCACCGTCGCGCCGATCAGGCCCATCCAAATATTGAACGGCGCGCCGAGCGAGAAATGCGTATTCAGCCAAACCAGTTTCCCTCCTGCCTTGGCTTCGGTGAGCACGCGGGCAAAGCCGCCGTCGATCAACGACGGCACATAGCCGAGCGTGAAAAGCCCGCCGGCGAGAAACAAACCAAACTGCACCGCGTCAGTCCAGATGACCGCCTTCAGGCCGCCGATGTAGGTGTAGATGAGTGACAGCGCGACGAACAGCACGATGGCCGGCAGCACCTGCAGGCCGAGCATGAGTTGAATCGGGATGCACGCCACGTACACGCGCACCCCCGCCGCCAATGTTTCGCTGATGAGGAAAAATCCACCGGCGGTCTGTCGCGCCGCCGGGCCGAAAGAATTCGCGAAGAGTTCGTAAGGTGAATAAATTTCGCCGTGGAAATAATGCGGCACCATCACCACCGCCAGGATGATGCGCGCGATGACGTACCCGGCGATCATCTGGATGAACGCGAGGTTCGTCCCGTACGCCATCGCCGGTACGCCGATAATCGTCAGCGCGCTCGTTTCCGCCGCCACGATGGAAAAGCCGATGCCCCACCACGGAATGTTTTTGCTGCCGAGAAAATAATCACGCGTGTTCTTCTGGTCCTGGCCCAGCCAAAGTCCGAGCCAGATGATGCCGAGCAAGTAGAGGACGATAACCAGCCAGTCGGCGAGCGTGAGAAAATTCATGAATCCAGTTTCGCTGCGCCATTGTCTGGCGAACCGCCACGCGGATGGCGAGCGAAAACTCCGCCAACTGCTACCGGATTAACGCGGGGGTGTTCAGCAACTGCCCGCCGGAATTTTCGGCAAGGATCTTTTCCACTGCTGCCGGCAACGTCGTCATCGTTCCCGCTACCAAGTCT
>JACPZS010000046.1 GCA_016195385.1 Verrucomicrobiota bacterium | reverse complement strand
TTGATCTTTGCTCCCCTCGGTGATGCGCAGGTTGTTCACGATGGAGTTGAGCTGTGCTTGTTCGCGCGCCTTCACGAAGTTGGGAATCGCGATGGCGGCCAGCAAGCCGATGATCGCGACCACGATCATGATTTCAACGAGGGTGAAGCCCGACTTACGATTTGTTTTGATCTGCATACGTTGCCTTTGTTTTGACTATTACACGCGGCGTGAACGCAGCAGAAGGCGGGTTGATACGATTACGTTGGTGTTCACAAATTGCCTTCTGCGAACCGCGAATGGACACTTAGCAGGGCCGGTGCCAGCCGCTGTTGCGTTCGCGAGAAACACAGCCACACAGGTGACTTCGCGATTTTCCACCCAATTCGGGTTCAATTTCTCCGCGCGGCTGAATTCGTTTCGCGAATTGATCCCTTGGACGCGAGTTTCCGGTGTCTAGTTTTTGGACACGGTGTCCTGATTCGGGACGGTAGCGCACGGCGTATGCGGGCTTGTCGGATCCCGGCCGCTCCTCTAATTTCCGCGCGCATGAAAATGTCACTGGACGCCCGCATCTACGTCGCCGGCCATCGCGGATTGGTGGGCAGCGCGATCTGGCGGGCGCTGGCGGCGGCGGGTCATACCGGCCTGATCGGACGCGCGCGGTCGGAACTCAATCTGCTTGATGCCACAGCGATGCGGCAATTCTACGAGCAGGAAGAACCGGAATTTGTTTTCGTCGCCGCTGCGAAGGTGGGGGGGATTCGGGCCAACGACATCCAACCGGCGGATTTTCTGTTCGAGAATCTACAAATCCAAAACAATTTGATCGAAGGCGCGCGCCTGGCGGGCGTGAAAAAACTCCTCTTCCTCGGCAGTTCGTGCATTTACCCGAAGCACGCTCCGCAGCCATTGAAGGAGGAACACCTTCTCAGCGGGCCGCTGGAGCCGACGAACGAGTGGTATGCCATCGCCAAGATCGCGGGACTGAAGCTTTGCCAGGCGTACCGTCGGCAATACGGTTGCGATTTCATCAGCGCGATGCCGACGAATCTTTACGGGCCGAATGACAACTACGATCTCGAATCCTCGCACGTCCTGCCGGCACTGATTCGCAAGTTCCACGAAGCGAAGACAAGCGGGAGTCCAACGGTGACTTGTTGGGGCACGGGCAGCCCGCGCCGCGAATTTTTGCACGCAGATGACCTCGCACGAGCTTGCGTGTTCCTGATGCAGAACTACGACGAGGAACAATTCATCAACGTCGGTTCTGGCAGCGACATCACGATTCGAGAACTGGCGGAACTCGTCCGTCGCATCATCGGTTTCCGCAGCGAGATCGTTTGGGACACGACGCGGCCTGACGGAACGCCGCGTAAATTGATGGATAGTTCGCGCATCTTCGCGCTGGGCTGGCGGCCGCAGATTGATTTGGAAACAGGAATTGCCCTCGCTTACCAGGATTTTTTGCAGCACGGCGGCGGTGAATAAAAACTACGCGCCGACCGGTTTTGAAGATTGCACCGCGAGGCGACTCAATTCCAGGTTGGTCATTTCGGAGATCAGTTGCGAGAAAGACGTCTTCGGCTCCCAATTTAGCAGGAGCCTGGCTTTCGCCGCGTTCCCGACCAGTTGCAAGGGTTCGGCTGGCCGGATGAAGCGGGCGTCGCGTTTCACGTAAGGCTGCCAGTCCAATTGCATGGTCTTGAACGCAGTTTCCACCACGTCTTGAACGGAGTGAAGTTGCCCGGTCGCAAACACAAAATCTTCCGCGACGGAATGCTGCAACGTCAACCACATCGCCCGCACGTAATCCCGCGCGTCGCCCCAATCACGCCGGCCCGTCAAATCGCCAAGCATCAGTTCCTTTTCCAGACCAAGTTTGATGGCGGCGGCGGCGTGGCAGATTTTACGAGTCACGAAATTTTCGCCGCGCCGCGGAGACTCGTGGTTGTACATGATGCCATTGCAGGCGAACAAACCGTAAGTCTCGCGATAGATCGTCACCATGCGCGTGGCAAAGGCTTTGGCACACCCATACGGGCTGACGGGCGCAAACGGAGTCAGTTCGTCCTGCGGCGACTTTTCCGGGCGGCCGAAAATTTCGCTTGAAGCCGCGTGAAATAATTTGGGCGGGCGATTCAAGTCGCGCATGATTTCCAACAAGCGCAGTGTGCCCATCGCCGTCATTTCGCACGTGGATTCCGGGATTTCAAAACTCAGCCCGACGTGGCTTTGGCCTGCCAGATGATACAACTCGTCGGGTTCGATCTTGACGAGAATGCGGCGCAGCGTCGTCGGGTCGTCCAAATCGCCGTAGTGAAGAAACAGGCGCTGTCCGTAAATTTGCGGATTGTTGTAGAGGTGATCGAGTCGCGAGCGATTCAGCGTGCTCACGCGCCGGACGAGGCCATGCACTTCGTAGCCTCTGTCCAGCAAAAGTTCGGTCAGGTAGGAGCCGTCCTGCCCGTTGATGCCGGTGATGAGCGCGCGCGGCATGGTCAGCCCGTGACTTTGATTTTGCCTTCGCGGTGGTCACGCAAGAGCTTGATGTCCGCCTCGACCATCAGCTTGACCAGTTCCGTGAATTTTGTTTTCGGCTGCCAGCCAAGTTTGCGTTTGGCTTTGCTGTAATCACCGATGAGCAAATCGACTTCCGCCGGCCGGTAGTAACGCGGATCGATCTCTACGTGCTTTTGCCAGTCGATCCCGATGTGACCGAAGGCGAGATCCAAAAACTCCCGAATCGTGTGCGTCTCGTTCGTCGCAATGACGTAGTCGTCCGGCTGTGGTTGCTGGAGCATCAGCCACATCGCTTCGACGAATTCCTTCGCATAACCCCAATCGCGCTTGGCGTCGAGGTTGCCCAAGAAAAGTTTGTCTTGCAGGCCGGCTTGGATGTGCGCCACCGCGCGCGTGATCTTGCGGGTAACGAAAGTTTCGCCGCGCCGGGGCGATTCATGATTGAACAGAATTCCGTTGCTCGCGTGCAGGCCGTACGCTTCGCGGTAATTCACCGTCACCCAAAACGAAAAAACTTTCGCGCAACCATACGGGCTGCGCGGATAGAAGGGCGTGGTTTCGGTTTGTGGCACTTCGCGCACCATGCCGTACATTTCGCTCGAAGAAGCCTGATAAAAGCGCGGCTTGATCCCCGCGTCGCGAATCGCTTCGAGCAGTCGCACGGTGCCCGTGGCGGTCACATCGGTCGTGTATTCCGGGCTGTCGAAGCTCACCCGCACGTGGCTCTGCGCCGCAAGATTGTACACTTCATCCGGCTGCGTCTTCGCGATCAACCGCCCCAGCGCGCTCGCGTCGCTCAAATCGCCGTAGTGCAGGAAGAGCCGGTTTTTGCCGGCATGTGGATCGGAATAGATTGCGTCCAACCGGCCGGTGTTGAAGGTGCTGGCGCGGCGGATGATGCCGTGAACCTCGTAGCCTTTCGCCAAAAGGAGTTCCGCGAGATAAGAACCATCCTGCCCCGTGATGCCCGTGATGAGCGCCTTTTTTTGCATATTTTTCGCGCAGCAGGTTCCGCAAGTTGAAACCTCAACGCAAGCTCAGAAACTCTTTCGCAAGGAGATGAAACGCCGTTGGCCCTGTTTTTCCTCAATTGATCGCAAGTGGACAAAGCTAATTTTTACAGGCGCGTGCTCAGTTCTTGAGTTGTCACAAGCGGACTCAAAAGCCTCTAATTTTCTTCGCCTGCGTAGAAGCGCGCTTAGAAGCAAAAGAATTCCCTTCTTGTGGTTTCTGACGACGTTGCATTCTGAGATTACTTCGACGACGAACAGGAGAGTGCTTCATCTCTTTCCGGCCGTTTCGTTCAAAAATCTCTCAATTTTTTTTTGGAAACCAAGAAGTGACGCAGCGATATTGAGGATCGCAAGAGGCCACGGGCGACGAGCCGGCGAACACTTTTGTCGGAGATGTCCAGGATGAGCGGCGTTGCATAGACCCGTAGGCCAAGCGTGGCAGTTGCAGGGTGTCCTCTGCTTTCATCGAGTCGATTGACTGGATCTCTGGATATCCTGATTATTTTTCCATAGAAAAGCGTTGGCATGGTTGGTAATCAACCAAGCAGGCGAATCACTACTTCAGCGGGCGTAAAGAGCAGCAGTGGCGAGTTCTTATCATTCATGTTTGGAATTGACCGCTGTGGTGTTATTTGGCCTCCAATCCGAATGCGCGCGGTCAGACATGCATACGGGTTTGCCAAGAGAACCTCCACTGACAGCGTAAGCTTTTTGGGAAGGCGCGAACATTCATCGCGCTAGGAGAGACGATTGATGGAGCGGTTCGTGAGGGGCTTTCATTCGTTCCATGATTTGTTTTCAAGCCGGAACAAGCAACGGCCGCGCTGCCTGGCATATTTCATGTTCAAGCAAGGCAATAAGCGTCGAGAGACGCTGCTTAAAACTCAGAAACAAACCAACTATCACATGACCACAAGGCGAAAGTACAACAGACACAAACACAAAAATCGAACCCGGAGTTCAATCGGCGTCGGTGCCTGCCTCCTTGGCGGCGCTATTTTGGCAGGGCTTCCCGCTAACCAGGCAGTTGCTCAGTCAGATTCCGGCTCCGCCAAACTGGAAAAAATTGAAAAAGAAAATCAAGAACTGCGCAAACGGCTCGACACACTGGAAGGGCTGGCACAAAAGGAAGGCATCCTTCCCACCGGAGCTTCTGATTCACACGCCCTGAAGGCGTTGAGCGACTCAACCTTGAGCGGCTTTGTGTCCGCTTCGTACTTCCACGACACGAGCAATCCTCCTGGCGGCACATCGCCGGGCTATCTGTGGAACCGGCGGAACGATTCCTTCTCACTCAACAAGGTGAAACTGACTCTCGCGAGCACACCAGTGGAGCGGAGCGGCGACAAGTTCGGTGCCGCCTACCGAGTGTCCCTCATCTTCGGTCAGGACGCGCCCATCGTAAACTCAGGTGCGGGCAACACCGTCGGGTTTGAAAATCTGCGCGAAGCGTACGTGGAGATGAACGTACCCATTGGTACGGGCTTGAACGTTCGAGCTGGCGAATTGATCTCGTTGTTGAATTACGAGTCCGGAGACGGCGGCGCAGCTAATGACAACTTCTCGCAAGGCTACCAATGGTTCTACACTGGCAACGGGCCGGCAGCCGGCGTGCAGTTAGGCTACACGTTCACCGATTGGCTGGATGTCAAAATTCGCGCCCAAAACGGACTCTACGCAGGGCCGGTGGACAACAACAAAAGCAAGACCGGTGTCGTTTCTTTTGGCATCAAACCCTGCGACAAGGCTTGGATCAACTTGATTGGCTGGGTTGGGCGGGAGGACATTGTCGCTCAACATGTCCAGGGCGGCTCACTGCTGGCCGGCTGGCAAGTCACCGACAAGCTGCATTTTGGAACCGAGTTGGACTACTTCAACTTCCAAACTGCCGGCAAAGGCTCGGAAGTCTGGTCAGCGGGCGGCTGGCTGTCGTATGCCGTCACTGAAAAGGTCACGCCAGCGGTTCGCTTTGAATTTCTGAGTGACAAAGATGGTGCGGATGCTTCGGGTGATCCTCTCGGATTCGCCCCGAATACCGGGCAAGACATTGCCAGCGTCGCATTTACTCTGAACATCAAACCCATGCCCAGCATCAAAATCCAACCGGAAGTTCGCTACGACCATTCATCGCTGGCGAATGGTTTCGGCAAGGAAAAGGATCGCGTCATCCTCGGCGTGGGTGTGATTTACATGTTCTAAAACTCAAAACCCTCAAACCAAATCTAAAAATCAAACCAGAAAATAAAATCATGAAGCCTTATATTCCAAAACTGATCGCCAAGGTCATGCTGGCCTTGGCGGTCGTATCCGCTAACGCAGCGGAAACGGTCAAGGTAGGCGTGCTGCATTCACTCAGCGGCACGATGGCCATCAGCGAAACGTCGCTCAAAGACGTTTTGTTGTTTACATTCGATGAGATCAACAAGTCGGGCGGTATCAAGGCCGGCGGCAAGAACTACATGATCGAGCCGGTCATCGTGGATCCCGCGTCCAACTGGCCGCTCTTCGCCGAAAAGGCGAAGCAGTTGCTCGAAGTGGACAACGTCTCCGTCGTCTTCGGCTGCTGGACTTCCGTCAGCCGCAAATCGGTGCTGCCGGTCTTCGAGAAGGACAACGGTCTGCTCTTCTACCCGGTGCAGTACGAGGGCGAAGAGTTGTCGAAGAACATCTTCTACACCGCCGAGGCTCTGAACCAGCAGGCGATTCCCGCAGTGGATTACATGCTCGCGGAAGGCAAGAAGAAGTTCTACCTGCTCGGCTCTGACTACGTTTATCCGCGCACCACGAACAAGGTTCTCAAGAAGTACCTGAAGTCGAAAGGCATCCCGGACTCGGATGTCGTGGAAATCTACACGCCGTTCGGTCATACGGATTACCAGACGATCGTCGCGGAGATTAAGAAGTTCGCCGCCGCTGGCAAGGCGACGGTCATCAGCACGCTCAACGGCGACACAAATGTTCCGTTCTTCAAGGAGTTCGCGAACGCCGGCCTGACATCCGAGAATTGCCCGGTCGTTTCCTTCTCGATCTCCGAGGACGAGTTCCGCGGCCTGCCGGCCAAGGCGCTCGTCGGCCACCTCGGCTGCTGGACTTATTTCATGTCCATCAAGTCGCCTGAAAACACGAAGTTCGTGAAGGATTTTCAGACTTGGCTCAAGGCTCCGACGGTCACTGGCGCGGACTACAAGATCAGCGGCATCGACGGAAAGGGCCGCGTGACTTGCAGCCCGATGAACCTTTCGCGCATGGGCGTGTATCTCTGGAAACAGGCGGTGGAAAAGGCGGATTCCTTCGAGGTGGACAAAGTACGCGACGCGCTGATCGGCCAGAAGTTCAAAGGCCCGGCGGGTGAAGTCACCATGCAGGAGAACCACCACCTGGTGAACAACGTGTTCATTGGCGAAACACTGGCAACTGGCCAGTTCAAGATTATCAAGACCTTCAAAGATGTGGCGGGAGAACCTTTCAGCGAGAAGTTCCTGCCCAAGCAAACTGCCGCGAATTAGTCCTCCGCGAGGCAATGCGTAAACAGAGGCGGGGCGGGGTCGCCCCGCCTCTAACGCAAACGGGAAACGAGTACCATTCAAGGAACTTCGCATGGGAGAAAGTTGCAGACTCGAAATCCGAAATCCGTGTTCGTTCTTGTTCATCCATGCTTTTCTCGTCTTGCTGCACCTCGCCGCTTTCGCCAGCTTCGCCGCCTCTCCGCATCGCACCAATCTCGTCGAAGCCGTTCTTTCCGAAGACCTCGCCCGACAGACCGACATCATCAAGTCGCTAGTCGAGGCCAACGACCCCCTTATCGAGCAAGCGCTCACCGCCTGGCGAGGTGGTTCGCTCTATGTGTTGGAAACCAACGACACGAAAACCCCCATTCTTCTCGACCCCGTCACAGACGCTGAAGGCAGCGCCAAAGCCATCCGGCTCATTGACGGAGAGTTCGTGAAAGGGGCGGACGGCAAGCCATTGGTCTTCGCCGTCGCGGATTTGACCGCTGCGGATGCGACTTCCAAACTTCGCAAAGTCATCAAGGCCACGCTCGATCTCTTCGCCCTCGGCAATCCGAATCCCGCGATGCGTCGTGACGCCGTGATTAAGCTCGGCCAGGAACAGAATCCTGACTACCTGCCGTTCTTCGAGACGCGCCAGAAAACGGAGCAGAACCTGGAAGTAGTAAAAGCATTGAGCGAAGCGGTGGCCACCACCCAACTGCTTTCCGAGGACGAATCCGTGCGCCTCGCTGCCATCGGGCGTCTTGGCACCATGCGTTCCATCAACGGCCTGAATTTCCTGCAACGACTCGAGACCGAGGCCAAGGCCGCACCCGCCAAGTATGGTGAGAAGACGGCAGACGCGCTGCACAAATCCATTCGCGACATCCAGGATTACATCCAGTGGGGGAATTTCTTTGGCACGGCCTTCCGCGGCCTCAGCCTCGCCGCCATCCTGCTCGTGGCCGCGCTCGGGCTGGCAATCACGTTCGGCCTGATGGGCGTGATCAACATGGCGCACGGCGAAGTCATCATGATCGGCGCCTACTCCGCCTACGTGACGCAAAATGTTTTTGCGAAGTGGTTCGGCGCCAGCGGGCGCGGCTTCGATTGCTACTTCATCGCCGCGCTCGTGGTGTCTTTTGTCGTGGCCGGCTTGGTCGGGCTGATTCTTGAGCGCGGCGTCATTCGCTTCCTCTACAAGCGCCCGCTGGAGTCGCTGCTCGCAACTTGGGGCGTGAGTCTCGTGCTGCAACAGATCATCCGTCACATTTTTGGCGCGGCCAACGTGCAGGTGAATTCGCCCAGTTGGTTGAGCGGCAGCTTCAACGTGAGCGACGTGCTGCTCGGCTACAACCGCCTCTTCGTCATTGGCTTCGCCGTCTTCGTGGTGCTGCTGACTTATTTGCTGCTCACGCGCACTTCTCTCGGGTTGCAGATTCGCGCCGTGATGCAGAACCGCCACATGGCGTCCGCGCTCGGCGTGCGCACCGACCGCGTGAACATGATGACCTTCGCCTTCGGCAGCGGACTGGCCGGGATGGCTGGTGCGTGCCTCTCGCAAATCGGCAACGTCGGCCCCGCCCTCGGCCAGTATCACATCGTGGACTGCTTCATGATCGTGGTCCTCGGCGGCGTCGGCAGCATCGTCGGCACCGTGTCCGCATCGCTCGGCGTCGGGGTTACGAACCAGATTCTCGAACCGTGGCTCGGTTCCGTGCTGGGAAAAATCACCGTGCTGGCCGCGATCATCCTGTTTCTCCAATGGCGTCCGGCCGGTTTGTTCGTGACGCGCAGCCGCAGTCTTGAAGGCTAAATGCTGAGCAACAAATCCATTTCCAAACGCGAGTTGCTCCTGCTCGTCATTGCGGCGTTGATCGGGATCGTTGTTCTGCCTTGCCTGAATGCGTTCGTGCCGCCGGCCAGCTTTTTTCATGTCAGCAATTTCAGCATCAACATCTACGGAAAATATCTTTGCTACGCTGTGCTCGCCATCGGCGTGAATCTGCTGTGGGGCTACACCGGCTTGCTCAGCCTGGGTCAGGCGCTCTTCTTTTCCCTCGGCGGTTACGCGCTCGGCATGCACCTCATGCTGATGATTGGGAAGCTCGGCCAATACAAATCGGACTTGCCCGACTTCATGGTGTTTCTCGAATTCATCAAGCGCTTCCCGGAAACGGGCGGGCTGCCGCCGCACTGGATTCCCTTCCGGAGTTTTTGGTTCGCGGCCGCGATGGTGGTCGTCGTGCCCGCCGTCGTCTCGTTCGTCTTCGGCTGGCTCGCGTTCCGCTCGCGCATCAAAGGCGTCTATTTTTCCATCCTCAGCCAGGCGCTCACCTACGCTGCGACGCTGATGTTCTTCCGCAATGACTTCACCTTTGGCGGCAACAACGGACTGACCGATTTCAAATTCATTCTCGGCCACGAGATCAACAGCGCCGCGACGAAGCGGGGATTGTTCATCGCCTCGGCCGTGCTGCTGCTGGCGGTTTACGTCGTGTGCCGGTGGCTCACCTCCACGAAGTTTGGCCTCATTCAACGCGCCATTCGCGACAGCGAGAACCGCGTGCTCTTCTCCGGCTACGCGACGGCAAATTTCAAGCTCTTCGTCTTCGTGCTCTCGGGCATCATCTGCGGACTCGGCGGTGCGCTGTTTGTGCCCCAGGTCGGCATCATCAATCCCAGCGAGATGGCGCCCGACAAGTCTCTCGAAGCGGTCGTCTGGTGCGCCGTCGGCGGTCGCGGCAATCTGCTCGGTCCCATTCTCGGTGCGGTCGGCTGCAATGCTCTCAAGAGTTACGCCACGCATTCGTTTGCCGAGCAATGGCCTTACATACTCGGCGGCCTGTTTATCTTCGCGACCTTGTTCATGCCCAAGGGGTTGATCGGCCTGCCGGCGCAGCTCATGGAAATCAAAAGGAAGTTCACGCGCAAGAACGGCGATGCCGCGCCGCAGACCGCGCCGGCGGACGTCGCCTTTGAATCCGCCACCAAGGAATGACGCAGAAGCAATTCATCCTGACTCTCGAGGGCGTCAACAAGACGTTCGACGGCTTCAAGGCGATCAACGACCTCAACCTCTACATGGACGAGGGCGAGCTGCGCGTCATCATCGGGCCGAATGGCGCCGGCAAGAGCACGATGCTCGACATCATCACCGGGCGCACGCGACCCGACAAAGGGAAGGTGGAGTTTGGCAAGGACACCGACCTCACGAAACTCAACGAGTACCAGATCAATCGTCTCGGCATCGGGCGCAAATTTCAGACACCATCCGTTTACATCGAGCACACGGTCTTTGAAAACGTCTGGCTCTCGCTCGAAGGCAGCCGCACGGTTTGGAGCACGCTGTTCTCGCGCATCACCTCCGCGCAACGCGAGCGCATCCACGAAGTGCTGAAGACCATTGGCCTCGTGGACAAGGCGCAGACCAAGGCTGGATCGCTGGCGCACGGTCAGAAACAGTGGCTCGAAATCGGGATGCTGCTCGCGCAAAACCCCAAGCTCCTGCTCGTGGACGAACCCGCCGCGGGCATGACCGACGAGGAAACGGCGAAGACCGGCGAGCTGCTGATGAGCCTCGCGGGCAAGCACAGCATCATCGTCATCGAGCACGACATGGTTTTTGTCCGGCAGATTGCGCGCAAGGTCACCGTGCTGCATCAGGGCAACGTGCTTTGCGAAGGCACGGTGGATGAAGTGCAGGCCGATGAGCGCGTGATCGAGGTTTATCTCGGGAGAAAAAAGAAAGCGGCGTGATGGAAAAAGTAATCAACAAAACAGCATTCAGTAATCAGTTGAGCGCTCAACGGCTCGCTGTGATCTCCGCTGCTGTCTCACTGCTTACTGATTACTGATTACTCATGCTCACGCTCTCCAACATCCACGTCAGCTACGACGGCTCGCGCATTCTTCGTGACGTGAGCCTGACCGTCGCACCGGGCGAAGTCGTTTGCCTGATGGGCCGCAACGGCGTCGGCAAGACGACGACCCTTAAGGCGATCACGGGCCTGGTGAAGCTCGACAGCGGCTCGGTGAAATTGGCGGCGGACGAACTGGGCGCCGCCCGCCCCGATGCGCGCGCGCGCCACGGACTCGGCTACGTGCCGCAAGGCCGCGATATTTTTCCGAACCTCACCGTGTGGGAAAACCTCCGTATCGGCGCCATCGCGCAGAAAAAAAAGTTGAACGGCGAAGTCGATCGCGTCTTCCAGCTCTTCCCCGTGTTGAAGGAAATGACGCAGCGCAAAGGCGGGGTGTTGAGCGGCGGTCAGCAACAGCAGCTCGCCATCGGCCGCGCGTTGCTCACGAATCCCAAGGTCCTGTTGCTCGACGAGCCGACCGAAGGCATTCAGCCGAACATCATCGACCAGATCGGCGAGACCATCAAAAAGCTTCGCGCGCACGGCCTCGGCGAAGATGAAGGCAAGCGCGTCGAGGAGATTGGCCACGCCATCAAGCTGCTTCGCAAGGAAGCCCAGATTGGAATCCTGCTGGTCGAGCAATATCTCGATTTCTGCATCGAGGTTGGCGACCGCTTCTACATCATGGATCGCGGCAGTATCGTCGCGCAGGGCACCATTCCTGAGCTCAACGACGAGTTGGTGAAACAACACCTCACCGTATGAACGCGCCCCCTGCATCGCCGCGCCCCTACCCAGTCAGTGAATTCAACGTGTCCGCGATCGGATGATGAAGCTTGCCGCGGTCCATTCATCATTCAAAGCTTGCGCGTGATGAACCGCTCTCCAGGTGCGCCACATCGTGCGGGCGACGCGGCGCTGGCTGTGTCGATGGTCCACGGCCTGAGTGCCGCGACCACGGCGTGGGCACGCAGCCCGCTCAAGCTGCTCACGCCACGCGCACGCGGTGAATCGGTCTGGGCCTGCACCAGCAGCTTCGGTGGCGGCATGGTGGCGGGTGATCGCACGCGGCTCGAAGTCACGGTCGATGCCGGCGCACGCTGCTTCCTGAGCACGCAGGCCTCGACAAAAATTTATCGCAATCCCGCCGGGCTTCCGTGCTCGCACGAACTTGCTGTGAAGCTCGGCGATGACGCGCTGCTCATCCTCGCGCCCGACCCGGTGCAATGCTTTGCCGAATCGCGCTACGAACAGCGCCAGTCCTTTCAACTCGCCCCGACTGCGAACCTCATCCTCGTGGACTGGATGAGCGCCGGGCGCACCGCGCGCGGCGAGCGCTGGTCGTTCGCGCACTACACCAGCCGCAACGACATCGAACGCAACGGCAAGAAACTGCTTATTGATGCACTGCGGCTCGACGCGACCGATGGCGCGCTTGATGGAAAATTTCGCGGCGGACGTTTCAACTGCCTCGCCACCGTGGCGTTGCTCGGCTCGCGCCTGGAAGTTTTCGCCAAGGAGATGCTCGACTGGACCGCCGCGCAACCCATCACGCCCCGCAGCGATCTTGTTTTCGCCGCCAGCCCGCTGCACGAAGGCGTGCTGCTGCGCCTCGCCGGAGTGAGCGTTGAGGAAGTGGGCCGCGCCATCCACGCCCGGCTCGGCTTCGTGCGCGACTTGCTGAAAGACGATCCTTGGGCGCGAAAATGGTAACTCGATATGCACCTTAGTCCTCGCGAACTCGACAAACTCACGCTGCACCAAGCCGGTTTTCTCGCGCAGAAGCGTCTCGCGCGCGGCGTGCGGCTCAATCATCCCGAGGCCGTCGCGCTCATCGCCACCGTGCTGCTCGAACTCATCCGCGACGGCAAGCGCGTCGCCGAGTTGATGGACCTCGGGCGGAAGATGCTGGGCCGCAATCAGGTCATGCCCGGCGTGCCGGAGATGATTTACGACGTGCAGGTCGAAGGCACTTTCCCCGACGGCTCAAAGCTCGTGACCGTGCATCACCCCATCGCGAGTGAAGACGGCAACCTCGCGCTGGCCCTGCACGGCAGTTTCCTGCCGGTGCCGGAACTCTCCGTGTTCAAGCCCCAGCCCGACAGCGGCGAACCGGGCGCGTACGAAATTCTCCCCGGCGAAATCGAACTGAACGCCGGTCGAGAAACTGTCTCGCTCGCCGTGACCAATCTCGGCGACCGGCCGATCCAAGTCGGCAGCCACTATCATTTCATCGAGACGAACGCCTCGCTGCGCTTCGACCGCGCGCAGGCTTACGGCAAACGCCTCGACATTCCCGCCGGCACCGCCGTCCGTTTCGAGCCGGGTGAAACCAAGACCGTTCAACTCGTCGAGATCGCCGGTCACAAAATTATCCACGGCGGAAACAATCTCGCCGACGGCCCGGTTTCCGACACTGGCAAAGTCGCCGCCTTGAAGCGCGTGGAGGCAAATAGATTTGCGAATGAACACAGCAAGGCGTGAGTCTCGGCGACGCGGCCATTTGGAGTGCGGTGACTTGTCACCGCTTTTCCCGCCGGGCGATTTGTCGCCCGGCAAGGGCGCGTTCAGCGCCCGACGCTTTCACCGCGCGCCCAACATATTCAACGAACCGCTTCAGCGCGGTTCTGCTTGGCCGACAAGTCACCGCACTCCAAATGGCTTCCGGCTGTTGTGCGCCCATTGTTTCACTGATTACTGATTCACTGATTACTTCCCCACCACCATGAGCCATCGCATGAACCGCCGCCACTATGCCGACATGTTCGGCCCGACCACCGGCGACAAGGTCCGTCTCGGCGACACCTCGCTGTGGCTCGAAATCGAGCGCGACCACACGCACTACGGCGATGAGTGCAAATTCGGCGGCGGCAAAGTGATTCGCGAAGGCATGGGTCAGGCGGCGGGCATCGGTGCGGATGGCGCGCTGGATTGCGTCATCACCAACGCGCTCGTCGTCGATTACACCGGCATCTACAAGGCGGACATCGGCATCAAGGACGGGCTGATCTCCGGCATCGGCAAGGCGGGCAATCCCGACGTGATGGCCGGTGTGACGAAGGGGATGATCGTTGGCGTCACCACCGAAGTCATCGCGGGCGAAGGGCTCGTCATCACGGCGGGCGGACTCGACACGCACATTCATTTCATCTGCCCGCAGCAGGCGCACGAAGCCATCGCCGCCGGCCTTACCACGATGGTCGGCGGCGGCACCGGCCCGGCGGTCGGCACTTGCGCGACGACTTGCACGCCGGCGCCGTTTTATTTCAAGGCGATGTTGCAAGCGGTGGATTCGCTCCCGCTGAACTTCGGTTTCACCGGCAAAGGCAACACCGCGATGCCCGCCGGTCTCGCGGATCAAATCAAGGCCGGAGCCATCGGCTTGAAGCTCCACGAAGATTGGGGCACGACGCCCGCCGCGATTGATTGCTGTCTCGGCGTCGCGGACGACCACGATGTTCAAGTCACGATTCACACCGATACGCTGAACGAATCGACGTTCGTCGAAGGAACCATCGCCGCGTTCAAGGGGCGGACGATTCACACCTACCACAGCGAAGGTGCGGGCGGCGGCCACGCGCCGGACATCATCCGCATCTGCGGCGAGCCGAACGTGCTGCCGAGTTCCACCAATCCGACGCGGCCTTACACGGTCAACACCATCGACGAGCATCTCGACATGCTCATGGTCTGCCATCACCTCGATCCGAATCTGCCGGAGGACGTGGCGTTCGCCGAGAGCCGCATCCGTGGCGAGACGATTGCCGCTGAGGACATTCTTCACGACCTCGGCGCGATCAGCATGATGAGCAGCGATTCGCAGGCGATGGGCCGCATCGGCGAAGTCATCACGCGCACCTGGCAGACCGCGGACAAGATGAAGCAACAGCGCGGCCGTTTGCCTGGCGAAAAGGGTGACAACGACAACCTGCGCATCAAGCGCTACATCTCGAAATACACCATCAACCCCGCCATCGCCCACGGCATGAGCCACGTCATCGGCTCCATCGAAGTCGGCAAACTCGCCGACCTCGTGCTGTGGAAGCCGGCGATGTTCGGCGCGAAACCGGAGATGGTGATCAAGGGCGGGGTCATCGCGTGGGCGCAGATGGGCGATCCGAACGCCAGCATCCCGACGCCGCAGCCCGTCATCATGCGCCCGATGTTCGGAGCGTTCGGACGTGCCGTCGCCGGTACGTCCATCGCGTTCGTGAGCCAACTTTGCGAATCGAAAGGCGTCGCGAAAGGCTACGGACTGACCAAGCGCATCGAAGCCGTGAAAGGCTGCCGCAAAGTCACCAAGCGCGACCTCAAGTGGAACGATGCGCTGCCCAAGATCACCGTCGATCCCGAAACCTACGAAGTGCGCGCGGATGGCGAGTTGCTGAAGTGTGAGCCGGCGCAGGTCTTGCCGCTCGCGCAGCGCTACCAATTGTTCTGAACCCTTGCGCTCCAATGCCACCGCGTGATGCCACCTCTCCCATTAGCACCGGGCTTCAGCCCGGTATTGAGCCGGCGAACGGACGCCCAACCGCTTCAACGGTTTTCTGCGACGACTTGAAAACCGCTGAAGCGGTTGGAGACCTCACGAGCGCGGAGATCACCCGGCTGAAGCCGGGTGCTAATGAGAGGGGGAGCGCCTGGCTCGTCTGGCAGCTCGCCGACTCCGCGTTCCCGACTGGCGGCTTCGCCCACTCGGGCGGACTGGAAGCGGCGCGACAACACGGCGAGGTGCGCGGTGGCGACAGTCTGCTGGAGTATCTGCAAGTTTCTTTGCACCAGTTCACGCACGCCGCCATGCCGTTCGCCCACGCCGCGTTCGCCGGCGCGCCCGAGTTCCGCGAAGTGGATCAGCGATGCGATGCCTTCCTCTCCAATCACGTCGCCAATCGCGCGAGCCGTTTGCAAGGGCGGGCGTTCGCCGCGTCGGCGGAGAGAATTTTTGGTGGCGTGGATCTGAAATCATTTCACGAACGGCTGCTGACCGAAAATCTTCCCGGCCACTTCGCACCGGTCTTTGGTGCGGTCACGCGGCTGCTGGCCTTGGAAGCGTCCGTGGCGGCGCGGCTCTTTGTCTTCACCCAACTGCGCGGAAGCATTAGCGCGGCGGTGCGGCTGAACATCGTCGGCCCAGGCGAGGGGCAGTCGATTCAACACCGTCTGACCGATGCGGCGGACCTCGCGGCTAGCCGCTTTGGCGCAGTGGCGCTCAATGATGCGGCGCAAACCGCGCCCCTGCTGGATCTCTGGCAGGGCGCGCAGGACCGGCTTTACTCACGACTGTTTCAAACCTGACCTATGCACATTCTTCTGCATGGCGGACATCAGCACGACCACGGCGGCCACGGCCACACGCACGAGCCAATGGAACACGCCGGACATTTTCACGAGCGCGACCAGCCGCTGGCGCGCGACTTCAGCCGGCGCGCGTTCACCGTCGGTGTGGGCGGGCCGGTGGGCAGCGGCAAGACGGCGCTGATGCTTCAGCTCTGCAAGAAGCTCCGCGCGTCCATGAGCGTGGCGGCGGTGACGAATGACATCTTCACGAAGGAGGACGGCGAGTTCCTGGTGAAGAACGACGCGCTCCCGGCGGAACGCATCCGCGCAGTCGAGACCGGCGGTTGCCCGCACGCGGCGATTCGCGAGGACATTTCCGCCAACCTGCTGGCGCTCGAAGAACTGCATCGCAAGTTCAAACCCGACCTGCTGCTCATCGAGTCCGGCGGCGACAATCTTGCCGCGTGCTTCAGCCGTGAGCTGGCCGACTTCACCATCCAAGTCATCGACGTGTGCGGCGGCGACAAGATTCCACGCAAGGGCGGGCCGGGGATCACGCAGTCGGACCTGCTCGTGATCAACAAGACGGACTTGGCGGCCGGAGTCGGCGCCGACCTTGAGGTGATGGCGCGCGACTCGAAGAAGATGCGCGGTCCCGGCCCGTTCGTGTTCGCCCAGGTGAAGCACGGCGCGGGTGTGGATGAAATCCTTGGGCACATCATCCACGCCTGCCAGCACTCCACGGATGTTGGACATTCCCACTGACGAGGCAAAGACAGGTTTCGCCAAATTTTCAAAATAATGATCTCGAAATCTGGATGATTCCTGGTTTTTCAACGCTTCGAGCGACGAACTCGAACAGCACCCTCGTCGGCGGATCATCCGGCAGGCCAAGGTTCTCGTTGAGCTTGCTGTGGTTGGTCTCCTTGGCGGCGAAAACCCAGGTGGGAATGCCGGACTTCTGCAACACCGCACCGAGACGCTGCGCTGCGCGGTTGTGTCAGGATGACCGGCGACGTGGAGGATCAGGAACGGCGGGATGCCTTTGCCTTTCGCCACATGCGTGACAGCCGAGTAGTCGCGGCGCTTCGCCGGGTCGTTGCCGAACTTTTCCCGGTGCCCAAACTTCGCCTGCGCCTGGCCATGCACCCGGCGACGCGTCTCGGCGGTCTCAATGATGGCCGGCACGTCGTAGGTGTCACCGTCCACAGGGACACAGCCCTTGAGGATGGCGAAGGCAAGCCCCTCGGCTTTCAGGTAGCGCTCGTCGGTGCAGATGAGGGCGGCGAGTTGCGCGCCGACGGAATGGCTCATGACGAAAATACGCTTCGGGTCGCCGCCGTACTCCGCGATGTGGTCATGCACCCAGCGGAGGGACTTGGCGATGTCGCGAAAGATCGTCGCCATCTCCCCATCGGACAGGAGGCGGTAACCGGTGGAAACAAAGACGAAGCCCTTGTCCACGAAGGCCTGCGGCTTGAGCCTTAAACCTCTTGCGAATCGAGCGTCTTGTGGCTGTCATCTTTGGATGAGTATCGAGCAATTTATTCTTCGTAAAGCTTGAACAATTCACACAGCGTCATTTTTTGCTGCCAATGGATTCGTCTTCGACGCCTTGTCCATTTCGTCCTGAAGGGACTTTGGCAAGGTCGCGGTCGGAGGTATAGAAACTGCGAGAAATTTCCTTGCCGCGATTTTAGAATCGAACATAGCAAATCTCGTTCGGAGGCGAGATTTTGCGGGTAAGTTGTTCGCCCGGATTGCGATGAGGTCATGGCTCAGTTGATAGAGCTTCTCGTTAGAAATCAGAACCGACATTTTGAAATTCCGCCGCAGGTTAGATGAAAAAAAAAGAAACGACCGGATTGAAATCAACCCGGTCGTTTCTGCGCAAAAGTTTTGGCGGAGCTTATTCCTTCTTCTTGTCAGGATTGCACTTCTCGCAAACCTTCTTTTCCTTCGCGGCATCGATGCAGCATTTGTGCGCGCAGTCTTCGCCCTTGGCGATGGCCTTGTCGCAGCAGGTTGCTTCCTTCTGGCAACTGTCGCAGGTCTTCTTCGCTTTGCGCGCATCCACGCAGCACTTGTGGTCGCAGTCTTTGCCCTTGGCCTTGGCCTTCACGCAACAGCTCGCGGCCATCGCGCTATAGCTGGCCATGACGGCCACGGCGCACCCGATCGCCAACAACGATTTGATGAACTTCATTTTGAACCTTTCTTTGCGGTCAATTTCTTTGACCTCAATCCGACGCTCATACCCGCCTCAGTCCAGCTCCGAAGCTACCCACTCCGGAGCCTGATTTAGGATACGGAGGAACTTATTGGCACGATTGACGAACCTTGTCCACCACGAATTGGCCCTCCTTTGGCAAAGATGAGTTTGACTCTGGCCCGGTGCCTCATCCTGAATGAAGCGATGACCCGTTGCTTCACCGCTGCGTCCGCCCGGCTCAAGGAACTTATCCTCGAGCAACTCGCGGCGTGGGGCGGCGGACTCGCGCCGCGCCGAATCGTGATCAAGCCGAACTGGGTGATGCACGAAACCGATCCGGTGTTTCCGATTGCCGCGCTGGTCACGGACGCCCGCGTGATCGAAGCCACCCTCGAAGCCTGCCTCGCACTTTATCCACGCGCCGAGTCCATTCTCGTCGGCGATTGTCCGCTCCAATCAGCCGATTGGCCGTTGCTCTGCCGGCAATCCGGACTCGATGCGGTCATCCAGAGATTCTCGGGCGAACACAAAATCGTGTTTCGCGATCTGCGCAAGCACGCCTTCAAGGCGGATGACTCAAGTTTCCTGATCGAAAGCACCGACGAACACGGCGATCCGTGCGGTTACCGTGAAGTTGAATTGGGCACGGCGAGCCATCTCGAACCGATTTCCCACCAGGCAAGAAAATTTGCCGTCAACGACTACAGCGCGAGTGTCACGCGCAGCAATCATTGCCCCGGCTCGCATCGTTACTTTGTCGGCCAGAGTTTTCTCGATGCCGATCTGTTTATCAATTTGCCGAAGTGGAAATCGCATCAAAAGAGCGGGCTGACGGCAGCGCTCAAAAATCTGGTGGGCATCAACAGCGACAAAGCCTACCTGCCGCACTTTCGCCGAGGCGCGCCCAAATGGGGCGGCGACGAGTATCGGGACGAGAACCGCTGGCTTTACTGGGCGCAGACGAACCTCCGCGAAAACATTCAAAAGCGCAGCCAGCTTGCGTTTCGTTTGCTCAAGCCCGGCTGGGAAATGATCAAACGCATGCGCGGCATCGAAACGCGCATGACCACCACTGCAACGGTGCCGAAAAAATTTTACATCGCAGGTGGTGCTTGGCCCGGCAACGACACGATCTGGCGGATGATTTACGACTTGAACCTGGTCGTGCAATGCGCCGACGCCCACGGGCAAATTCATTCAATGCCACAGCGAAATTATTTCACGATCGTCGATGGTCTGACGAGTGGCGAAGGCAACGGGCCGCTTCAGCCGCTCCCGCGCGAGACGGATTGGCTCGTGTGCGGCGAAGATCCTTTCGCGATCGACGCCGTGCTCGGTTGGTTCATGGGCTGCGATTTGGAGAAACTGCCCATCATCGCGCAGCGTGCCAACTACGCCGGATCAGACTGGGGAGATTTCGACTTGAACGAATTACCGACGGAGATCGACGGGCAGGCGGTTCGGCTGCTCGATTCGCCGATCAATTTTCACTTCGCGCCGCCGCCCGGATGGAGGAACTACATTGAACGTTGAATGGTTGGCGCGGCTGCCCGCGCCGGCGCGGGCGGCGATCTACTTCGGATTGCAGCGCGGCATCGGCTCGCGGATTTTTGCGCGCTGGCGCGATTTCCAGACGTGGACGCGCCTTTCTCCAGCGCAGGTGGAGGAACGCGTGGACACGCAGCTCGATCACCTGCTCGCAAAGGCGACAACGCAATCGACTTACTACCGCGATTTGAAATTGGTTCGTCGCGCCGATGAAACTGCGCGCCAATTTCTGCAACGCTTTCCGATTCTCACGCGCGAAACGGTGCGGGAGCGTTTCACCGATCTCGTCATCGACCGGCTTCGTCCCGAGATTACTTCACCCGCCAGCGTCAGCAAGAAGCGCTATGATTGGCTCGTCGTGAAAACCGGCGGCACGACCGGCGTGCCGACCGCCGTGGTTCACGACGCATACTTTCGCGATGGCGGACGAGCGACCCGCCTTTTCTCGCAGACGATGTGCGGGTTCCCGCTGGGCACGCGCTATTTCCGGCTGTGGGGTTCGGAAAAAGATTTGCTCCAGCAAAAAGAGAGCACCGAAAAGCGCGTCTTGCAAAGTTTGCTCGGTGAAATTCCGATGAACGCCTTTCGCGCGAAGACCGCCGAACTCTCCGCTCACCTGGCTACGATGCGCCGTCATCCGGAAGTGAAGCACCTCATGGCGTACGTCGATGCTTCGGTGAGCCTCGCATCGTTCGCTGAAGAGAACTCGCTGCCCCGGCCGCGCCTCGAAACGATCATGGCCTGCGCCGGCACCGTCCTGCCCGAGTGGCGAAAAATTTTGCAGCAAACTTTCTCGGCGCAGGTGTTCGATAAGTACGGCTCGCGCGAGTGCGCAGATTTGGCGTGCGAATGTTCCGCACACGATGGACTGCACGTCTATTCACCACACGCATTTTTGGAGATCGTCGATGAAACTGGCCGCGCGTGTCCGTCCGGCGTGACGGGACGCTTCCTCGTGACGCTGTTGAACAATTTCAGTTTCCCGATGATTCGCTACGAGATCGGCGATGTCGGCATCTGGGCCGAGCCGCGACCGTGCGCCTGCGGGCTGCCCTTTCCGCGCCTGCAAAGTTTGCAGGGGCGGCAGGACGAAATGCTCATCACGAGCGACGGCACGCGGCTCTCGTCGGGGTTCATCCGCCATTTCGTAGGCGTGAGCATGAACCGGCAACTCATCCGCGAATGGCAGTTCGAGCAGACGGGCAAAGACGCGTTTGTCTTTCGCTACCTCCCGATGGGCCGCGCCGGGCTGGACGAGAATCTGCGGCAGATTCGGCAGAGCTTCCAACTCGCGCTCGGTCAGATGGCGGCGATTCAGCTTCAAGAAGTCGCCGAGATTCCACTGTCGCCGTCAGGCAAAGCGAAATGGATTTTGAACAATTGGAAGCGAGGATGAAGGAAAACCGTGCCGTCGCCTCCGCGTCTTGGTCAACGCCAGAGGAAGCAAATTAGAACTCGCCAGCCAGCCAAACCTTCGCCATCAATCTGCGCATGTTCCGCTTGGAAAATAAATTCGCGCTCGTCACCGGCGCCGGCTCTGGTATTGGCGCGGCGATCGCGGAGACATTCGCCCGTGCGGGCGCGTTTGTCTTCGTGACCGACCGCGACGAAAAGAGCGGCGCAGAAACCACGACCCGCATTCGCGCGCAAGACGGCGAAGCGGAATTTCTCGCGCTCGATGTCGCGAGCGAAGCGGGTTGCGAACAGGTCGCGCGGCATGTTCATGAGCGGAAGCAGCGGCTCGACATCCTCGTGAACAACGCCGGCATCGGGCACGTCGGCACGATGATGCAGACGACCGGCACCGACCTGGATCGTATCTACGCCGTGAACGTGCGCGGCATATTCAATGTCACCAAAGTTTTTCTGCCGTCGATGCTGGCGTGCCGCAGTGGCAACATCATCAACCTTGCGTCGATTGGCGGCGTCGTCGCGGTGCGCGATCGGCTGGCGTATTGCACGACGAAGTTCGCCGTCGTCGGCTTGACGAAAAGCCTCGCGCTCGATCACGCGAAGGAAGGCATCCGCGCGAACTGCATTTGCCCCGGCCGCGTCGAGACGCCGTTCGTCGCCGCGCGGCTCAAGGAATATCCGGATCCCCAAAAAGCGTACGACGAAATGGCTTCAACGCAGGCGCTCGGCCGCATGGCCAGGCCGGAGGAAATCGCCGCTGCGGCGCTTTATCTGGCGAGCGATGAATCCGCGTTTATCACCGGGACTGCGTTTTTGATCGACGGAGGCTGGACGGCGGGAAAATAAAGTTCAACTCGGCGCGCCATCTATTTGAATTCCATGAAGCGAACCTGTCTTGTTCAGTTGCATCTTGCGGCGCTGTTCGCGTTTTTTGCGCCGCGCGCTTACGCGGACAAAGTCATTCGCGGCCCGTATCTGCAAAGCGGCACGCCGACGAGTGTCGTGTTGCGCTGGCGCACGGATCTGCCGGACACCAGCGTCGTACGCTACGGCACGGTGGCTCATAGCCTTACGAACAAAGCCACGACCGCCGGCGTGACCACTGAGCATGTTGTGCTCTTATCCGGTTTGACGCCGGCCACGACGTATTTTTACTCGGTCGGCACCACGAACCGGCTGCTCATGGGCGATCATCGTGATTATTTTTTTGTCACGTCGCCGCTGCCCGGCACACCACAGCCGACGCGCATCTGGGCGCTTGGCGATCCGGGAACGCGCACGACCAATCAATTCGCCGTGCGGAATGCGTACTATCGCTTCACGGGATTTCGGCCGACCGATTTGATCCTGCTGCTAGGTGACAATGCTTACGCCACTGGCACCGACAAGGAATATCAGGGCGCGATTTTTGACGCGTACAGCAACGTGCTGAGGAACACGGTTCTCTGGCCCACGCTCGGCAATCACGACGCCGGCAGCGCGAATTCAGACACGCAGTCCGGCGTTTATTACGACATCTTCACGCTGCCGACGCGCGGGCAGGCCGGCGGCCTGGCGTCCGGCACCGAGGCGTATTACGCGTTCGATTATGCGAACATCCATTTCATCTGTTTGGATTCGCATGACACCGATCGTTCCCCGACCGGCGCGATGATGACGTGGCTCAAACACGACCTTGCTTCGACGCGGCAGAATTGGATCATCGCTTTCTGGCATCATCCCCCCTACACGAAAGGCGGGCACAATTCCGACAATCCCAAGGACAGTGATGGGCGCATGAAAGATATGCGCGAGAATGCGCTTCCGATTCTCGAAGCGGGCGGCGTCGATCTCGTGCTCACCGGCCACAGCCACTCGTACGAGCGTTCGTTTCTGCTCGACGGCCATTACCAGAACTCCACCAATTTCATGCGCTCGATGATCAAAGATCACGGCGACGGCCGGGAAAATGGTGCCGGCGCGTATCGCAAACCGGCGAATGGCCCGGTGGCCAACACTGGCGCAGTCTATGTCGTCTCCGGCTCCTCAGGCCAAACCGCGAAAGGCGACTTCAATCACCCGGTCATGTTCATCTCCTTGCAAGTGCTGGGTTCGATGGTGGTCGATGTCACGGGCAATCGCCTCGATGCGCTGTTTCTCGACGACCGAGGAACGCAACGCGATCACTTCACGATTCTGAAATAATTCGGCGACTGAGAAGTGAAGCCCGTCGCTGTCCGAGGAACCGCTGTGGACTCGAACGGCGTTCACTGATTGCGTTCATGAAATGCTTTCAGCTGGCGATGCATCGGCCTTCCACATGCGAGTGGCAGTTGTCTTGATAACTTCTTAACGCTGACGGCGCTCTTCTTGATTACCCAACTCTCTTCGCGTGCGCGAAACTGTCGCCGTGAAAAAGTTAAAAATAACGCGGGCATCACAATTTTGGAGAACTTAAAATGAACGATCTAATTTTCACCGTCACCGTGATCGCCTTCTTCGTCATCAGCGGCCTCTACGTCCGCTTCTGCGAGAAGCTCTGAAAGAATTTATGGAAAACATCATCGTTGGTCTCGTCGCGCTCGGGCTACTTGGCTATCTCCTGATCGCCATGCTGCGCCCGGAAAAATTCTAAGGACTCGTTATGCAAACTCCTGACTGGCTGCAGCTGGCCCTATTCGTCGGCGCGCTCGCGCTCGTCACCAAGCCGCTCGGCCTCTATCTCATGCAGGTGCTCGACACGAGCGGGCGGACCTGGCTCGACCCCGTGATGAAACCGTTGGAACGAGCTTCCTACCGGCTCATGGGCGTGAAGGCGGACCAGGAGCATGACTGGAAGCAATACACGTTTGCCATGCTGCTGTTCAGCCTCGCGAGTTGCCTGTTCACTTACGCCATCCTGCGACTCCAACATTTGTTGCCACTCAACCCGCAGGGGTTTGGCCCGCTCAGTCCTGACCTCGCGTTCAACACCGCCGTCAGCTTCACCACGAACACCAACTGGCAGAGCTACGCGGGCGAATCCACGATGTCGTATCTCTCACAGATGGCGGCGCTGACCATCCACAACTTCGCCTCCGGCGCCGTGGGCATCGGCATCGCGGCGGCGTTCGTGCGCTCGCTCGCGCGGCATTCGGCAAAGACGCTCGGCAATTTCTGGGTGGACCTCGTACGCGTCACCTACTACCTGCTGCTGCCCGCCTGCCTCGTGTTCGCGGTGTTTCTTGTGTCGCAAGGCATGATTCAAAACTTTAAGCCATACACGAAGGCCAAGCTCGTCGAGTCGTACAAAATCTCCGTTGAGAAGAAGAACGACAAGGGCGAAACCGTGCTTGGGACCGATGGCAAGCCGGTGATGGAAGAGCAGACCGTGGACGAACAAACCATCGTACAAGGTCCGATGGCTTCGCAGGTCGCCATCAAGATGCTCGCCACGAACGGCGGCGGCTACGCGAACGCCAACGCCGCGCATCCGTTCGAGAATCCCACGCCGCTCTCGAACTTCCTCCAGATGCTTTCCATCTTCGCCATCGGCAGCGGACTGACATACTACCTCGGTAGGATGGTGAAGAACCAGAAGCACGGCTGGTCGGTCTGGGCCGCGATGATGACGCGGTGTCGCGCTGGCCGACGGCAACATGGAAGGCAAGGAAGTCCGCTTCGGCATCTTCAACTCCGCGCTGTTCGCCACGATCACGACCGATGCTTCGTGCGGCGCGGTCAACGCGATGCACGACTCGTTCACCGCGCTGGGCGGACTCGTCCCGTTGTTCAACATCCAAGTTGGCGAAGTCATCTTCGGTGGTGTGGGCGCGGGGCTTTACGGGATGCTCGTCTTTGTCGTGCTTGCGGTGTTCATCGCGGGTCTGATGGTCGGGCGCACGCCGGAGTATCTCGGGAAGAAGATTCAATCCTACGAGGTGAAGATGGCGATGCTCTCCCTGCTCGTGCTGTGCCTTTCCATCCTCGGCTTCTCCGCGTGGGCGGCGGTGAGCGAGTGGGGCAAGGCCGGGTTGAACAACAGCGGCCCGCACGGCTTGGGCGAAATGCTCTACGCCTTCAGTTCGGCGACGGGCAACAACGGCAGCGCCTTCGCCGGCCTCACCGCGAACACGACCTGGTATAACACCACGCTCGGATTCGCCATGCTCATCGGGCGCTTCCTGATGATCATCCCCATCATGGCGCTGGCGGGTTCGCTCGTGCAGAAGAAGATTTCGCCCCCGAGCGTCGGCACGTTTCCGGTTTCGGGCGGCACATTCGTCATTCTGCTCATTGGCACGGTGCTGCTCATCGGCGCGCTGAACTTTCTCCCGGTGCTCGCGCTCAGTCCCATCGTCGAGCACTTCCTCACGGCGCAGGGCAAACTCTTTTAACCGGAGAACACCATGACTCATAAAGCTCCCTCTCTTTTCGACTGGAACATTGTCGGCCCCGCCATCAGCGGCTCGTTCCGCAAGCTCGACCCGCGCCTGATGGTCAAGAACCCTGTCATGTTCGTCACGATGGTCGGCGCGGTGCTGACCACCGTCGGCATTTTCACTTCCGCCACCGAGCGCGGATTCATCGCACAGCTCGCGGTGTGGCTCTGGTTCACCGTGCTTTTCGCGAACTTCGCCGAGGCCGTCGCCGAAGGTCGCGGCAAGGCCCAGGCCGACAGTCTGCGCAAGGCGCGCAAGGACACGATGGCCCGGCGACTCAAGAACGGACGCGAGGAAAAAGTCCCCGCGCCGGACCTTCAGAAAGGCGACGTCGTCGTGTGTGAATCGGGTGACACCATTCCCGCCGACGGCGAAGTAATCGAAGGCATCGCCACGGTTGACGAAGCCGCCATCACCGGCGAATCCGCGCCCGTCATCCGCGAGAGCGGCGGCGACCGCAGCGCCGTCACCGGCGGCACGCGTGTCATCAGCGACCGCATCGTCATCCGCGTCACGATGGAGAAGGGCCACGGTTTCCTCGACCGCATGATCTCGATGGTTGAGGGAGCGAAGCGCCAGAAGACGCCGAACGAAATCGCGCTCACCATTTTGCTCTCGGCGCTCACGCTCGTCTTCCTGCTCGTGTGCGTGACGCTGAAGCCGTTCGGTATCTACTCCGGCATACAGTTCTCGATGCCTGTCCTCATCGCGTTGCTGGTGTGCCTCATTCCGACCACGATTGGCGGGCTGTTGAGCGCCATCGGCATCAGCGGCATTGACCGTCTCACCCGCCGCAACGTCATGGCCACGAGCGGTCGCGCCGTCGAAGCCGCCGGTGACGTGGACGTGCTGCTGCTCGACAAGACCGGCACCATCACGCTCGGCAACCGCATGGCCTCGGCGTTTCTGCCCGCGCCAGGCATCACGCCCGAGCGTCTCGCCGATGCCGCGCAACTCGCCTCGCTCGCCGACGAAACGCCCGAGGGCCGCAGCATCGCCGTGCTGGCGAAGGAGAAGTTCAACCTGCGCGCACGCGAAGTCGCCCCGGCGCACGCGAAGTTCGTTCCTTTCACCGCGCAGACGCGCATGAGCGGCGTGGACCTTCAGGCGCACGACGGTCAGCCCGCGCGCGTCATCCGCAAGGGCGCGGCGGAATCCATCCGCCTTTATGTGGATCAACTCGGCGGCCAGTTCCCGCCCGCCGTCGCGCAAATCGTCGATGACGTCTCGCGCTCTGGCGGTACTCCGCTCGCGGTCGTCGAGGGCAAGGAAGTCCTCGGCGTCGTGCAACTCAAAGACATGGTGAAGGGGGGCATGAAGGAACGCTTCGCGCAGCTTCGCAAAATGGGCATCCGCACAGTAATGATCACCGGCGACAATTCGCTTACCGCCGCCGCCATCGCCGCCGAGGCAGGCGTGGATGACTTCATGGCCCAGGCCACGCCGGAGCAGAAGCTCGCGCGCATCCGCTCCGAACAGGCGGCGGGCCATCTCGTCGCCATGACCGGCGACGGCACCAACGACGCGCCCGCGCTCGCCCAGGCCGACGTCGGCGTCGCCATGAACACCGGCACCCAGGCCGCGCGCGAAGCCGGCAACATGGTGGACCTCGACAGCAACCCGACGAAGCTCATTGAGATCGTGGAGATCGGGAAACAGCTCCTGATGACGCGCGGCTCGCTGACCACGTTCAGCATCGCCAACGACATCGCGAAATACTTCGCCATCATTCCGGCGATGCTCATGGCGACCTTCCCGGCCATCGCGGCGCTGAACATCATGCACCTCGCGTCGCCGCAGAGCGCCATCCTGAGCGCCATCATTTTCAACGCGCTCATCATCGTCGCGCTCATTCCGCTGGCGTTGCGCGGCGTCGCTTACAAACCCATCGGTGCGCTGGCGATTCTCCAACGCAACCTGCTCATCTACGGACTCGGCGGCATCATCATCCCGTTCATCGGCATCAAGGCCATTGATGTCATCATCACCACTTTGAAACTCGTTTAAGCCTATGAAAGAACTCTTCTCCCAACTTCGCGGTGCCGTGATGGCAACCCTGGTTCTCGCCGTCGTCTGTTGCGGCATCTATCCGCTCGTCGTCTTCGGTATCGCGCAAGTCGCCTTTCCGGATAAAGCCAACGGAAGCCTTATCACCGACGCGAAAGGAACCGTCATCGGCTCGAAACTGCTCGGCCAGGGCTTCACCGGGGAAAAATATTTTCACCCTCGCCCTTCGGCGGCAGGCAACGGTTACGACGCCGCGAACTCCAGCGGCAGCAATCTCGGTCCGACTTCGCAGAAGCTGCGCGACGCGGTAAAAGAGCGCATCGAAGCGTATCGCAAGGAGTACGGCTTAAAGGACACGGAGCTGGTTCCCGCCGACGCCGTGACCGCTTCGGGCAGCGGCCTCGACCCGCACATCAGTCTCCGCAATGCGGAACTACAAACCGCGCGCGTGGCCAAGGCGCGCAACCTGAGCGTAGAGAAAGTTGGCGAGCTCATCCGCGCCCACACGGACAAAGCCGGCCTTGGTATTCTCGGCGAGCCGGGCGTGAATGTTTTGAAGCTGAATCTTACGTTGGATTCGCTTAAATAGCCTCGTGCCGGAACTTGAACGCCCCAACCCCGACGCGCTGCTGAGTTCCATTCAGCGCGAGGAAGCCGCGAAGAAGCGCGGCAAGCTCAAGGTTTTCCTCGGCATGTGTCCCGGCGTCGGCAAGACCTATGCGATGCTGGAGGCGGCCCAGCGCGAGTTGAAGGCGGGACGCGACATAGTCATTGGCTTCGTCGAGACCCACGGAAGGAAGGAGACGGATGCGCTCACGCAAGGGTTGCCGCAGATTCCCCGCCGCCCGCTGGAGTATCGCGGCGTGACCCTCGCTGAATTCGATCTCGACGCCACGCTCGCGCGTCGTCCGCAAATCGCGCTCGTGGATGAACTCGCGCACACCAACGCGCCCGGCTCGCGGCATCCCAAGCGCTGGCACGACGTGCAGGAACTGCTCGACGCCGGGATCGATGTCCACACCACGCTCAACGTCCAGCACGTCGAGAGCCGTGCGGACACCGTGCAGCAGGTCACCGGCGCGGAGATTCGCGAGACGGTGCCCGACAGCGTGCTCGACGCCGCCGTGCTGGAACTGGTGGACCTGCCGCCCGCCGAACTCGTCCAGCGTCTTCATGAAGGCAAAGTTTATCTGCCCGACCGCGCGGCGGCTGCGGTGCAGAGTTTTTTCCGCGAAGCAAACCTTACCGCGCTGCGCGAACTGTCGCTGCGTCTCGTTGCCGATCATGTGGGCGAAGGCACACGCGAATTCCGCCGCACGCAGTCCGGGACCGGCACCTGGAAGACCGACCATCGTCTGCTCGTCGCCGTCGGCCCCAGCCCGATGTCTGAGCCGTTGATTCGCTGGACGCGCCGGATGGCCGATGGACTGCGCTGCCCGTGGCTCGCGGTGAACGTCGAAAGCTCCGCCGTGCTGACCGAACCGGCGCAAGCGCAAATCACGAAGAACCTCGCCACCGCGCGCAAGCTGGGCGCGGAGGTCGTCACCACTTCCGACGAAGACCTCGTGCGCGGACTGCTCCGCGTGGCCCGCGATCAGAACGCGACGCAAATCGTCGTGGGCAAGCCGTCCGGCACGGGCTGGTTGGAATGGTGGCGCGGGAGCCGGTTGCTTCGTCGCCTCGCGCGGGAGAGCGGCGACGTTGATCTGCATGTCGTGCGTGCGCAGAAGACCGGAGTGGAATCACCGGCTCCGCCCTGGCGGCCCGCGCTCCAGTCCTCCTTCAATCAATACCTCTTCGCCGCCGGTGTGGTGGGCGTCACCGGCTTGTTGAATCTCGGCCTGATGGAACTGGCCGGGCCGCGCGCGCCGGGCCTGGTGTTCCTGCTGGCGGTGGTGCTGGTGGCGCTGTTTGTCGGACGCGGCCCGGTGCTGCTGGCCGGCGCATTGAGCGCGCTGGGCTGGAATTTCTTTTTTCTGCCGCCCCGCTTCACGTTCATCATCGAGCGCGCGGAGGACGCGATTTTGTTCTTCACCTACTTCGTCGTGGCCGTCGTGCTTGGACAGCTCGTCGCTCGCATCCGGGCGCAGGGCGACGCCGAACGGCGGCGCGAGGAACGGGCCACGGCGCTCTATCAACTGACACGCGACCTCGCGGAGGCGACATCACGCGACGAAGTGGTCTGGCAACTCATCGCGCAAGTGGGCCGCTTGTTTCAAGCACCGGCGGCCGTCGCGCTGGAAGTCGGTGGAAAGCTGGCCGCGCATCCCGACAGCACGCTCGCGCTGACGGAGAAGGAACTCGGTGTGGCGGACTATGCCTTCCGACACGGCAAGGCCGCCGGGCGCTTCACCGACAACCTGCCCGGCACTCCCACGTTGCACCTGCCGCTCGCCACGGAACGCAAAACGCTCGGCGTGCTGGCCGTGAGCCTGCCGGGAAAAAGTCTGCCTTTAAGTCAGCGTGATTTGCTCGAAACCTTCACGCGACAAGCCGCGCTCGTGTTGGATCGTGTGGAATTGCGCGCCGCCGCCGAGCAATCGCGCCTGCTCGCCGAATCGGAGCGGCTGGGGCGCACGTTGCTCAACTCCATTTCCCACGAACTCCGCACCCCGCTGGCCGCGAGCACGAGCGCCGCCAGCGCACTGGCGGAGGCGGATGGTGCTTCGCCAGAACACCGCCGCTCCTTGCTCGCGGAAATTCAGGAGGCCAACGCCCGGCTCAACCGCATCGTCGGCAACCTGCTCGACGTATCGCGGCTGGAGTCCGGGCAAATCCGCCCGCGCCTCGACTGGCACGACGTTCGCGATCTCGTGCAGACCACCATCCGCGACTTACAGTGTGAATTGAACCGCCATCCCGTGAAGCTGGAACTGCCCGCCGATCCATTGCTCGCGCGCCTCGACTTCTCGCTGCTCCAACAGGCACTCGCGAACCTGCTGCTGAACGCCGCCATGCACACGCCGCCTGGCACGCTCATTGAAATCCGTGCCGCGCAGGAAGGCGATGCGCTCACACTGTCCGTCGGTGATCGCGGGCCGGGCATCGCGGCGGATTTGCTGCCGCGCATTTTCGACAAGTTCACTCGTGGCCTAAGCGCGCCCACCGGCGGCAGCGGTCTGGGACTGGCCATCGTGAAAGGATTCGTGGAAGCTCACAACGGAACCGTCACCGCCGCGAACCGTGCCGGAGGCGGCGCGCTGTTCACGCTGAGTCTGCCCCAGCCGGAGAAAGCGCCGCTCCCTGAACCCAACACATGAGCGCCGACAAACCCGCGCCCGCGACCGTTGCTCTCGTCATTGATGACGAGCCGCAAATCCGCCGCCTCCTGCGCGTGACACTGGAGGCGAACGGCTACCGCGTGTTCGACGCAGCCACCGGCCAGGACGGCATCGCCCAAGCCGCGCAACGCCGGCCCGACGTGGTGTTGCTTGATCTCGGCCTGTCCGATCTCGAAGGCGTGGAAGTGTTGAAGCGCCTGCGTGAATGGAGCCGCGTGCCGGTCATCATTCTCAGCGTGCGTGATCGCGAAGATGACAAGGTCGCCGCGCTCGACGCAGGCGCGGACGATTACGTGACCAAGCCCTTTTCCACTGGCGAACTGCTGGCCCGTCTCCGTGCCGCGCTCCGACATCTGCAACCACAGGGAGCCGATGCCATGTTTCGTTCCGGCGATCTGGAAGTGGACCTGTCCGCCCGCGCCGTGCGCAGGCGCGGCCAGGAAGTGAAGCTCACGCCGACCGAGTATTCTCTGCTCCGTCTATTCGTGACGCACGCGGGCAAAGTGCTTACGCACCGCCAGCTTCTCACGGAAGTTTGGGGGCCGAAAGCGGTCGATCAAACCCACTATCTCCGGGTTCACATCGCCCATCTCCGCGAAAAGCTCGAAGAAGTTCCCAGCCAGCCCGAATTCATCCGCACCGAGCCGGGCATTGGCTACCGCTTCGTTTTGCAGGAATGATGATTGCCTCAAAGGAGGCCTACGCTCAACGCCGAGTGCGCGCCGGGCACCTTAAACCTGAATTCCGAAATTCGGAAAAAAGTCGTTCCGGCCCGGTCTTCGTTTCATCAGTGGTTACCCAATTCCGGAACTTCCAACTCGGATGCCCAAGCTTGGAACTTCGATGCGGGAGCTTCCAGATTTGATTTCGGAGCTTCGGACTTAACCGCTGCGCCCTTTTTGATGAGCGATGTCCAATGGATTTTGACGCATCAATGCCGGGTTTCCAGTGAATCACGCGATGTCAGAGGGAAGGCAGAATGCGATAAAATCCTCGGGCGCTTTTCGCCGCCAGCGCGTCCACGAACTCGATGAATCCGCCGCCAGCATTACCGCCGACTGCGCCAATGGGTTGCCAGCGGGCTGGCACCAAATCCAACGATCGCTCGACACGATATCCCCGACCGAATACGCCGGTCCAACTAAGCCGCACGCCATTCGTTCCCGGTACGGCGAGACGAAGATCGGCGGGCACATCCGGCGGGCTGACGCTGTCCACGCTGAACACAAATCCACTGTCGTTGCACACGACGGTGAGGTTGCCGTTTGGTGCGAGCGTCACCGAGCGAGGCTGGGCAAAATAGTTTTTGTCAGTGAGCGGCGGGTGAAGTCCGTCGGTGAGCACGAATTTGTCTTTGCTGCCGGCCCCTTCGAGGTATTGATGCAACATGCCCGCCGTGTCCACAAACCACACGCTGCCATCTTTGTGGCCGCACAAAAAATAAGATCCATCCGGCCGGAACGCGAGGCCGCGCGGCTCGTCAATGAAACTCGCCAAGGCAAGTTGGCCATTCGCTGGATTCGGTTGAGTTCCGTCACCGGTCATGCGCGTGCGCTGGTTTGGCCCGTCGATGCGAAACAAGCCCGGAGCGAGTTTCGTCGTGTCATCCTCGGCTCGATCGGTCACGTAAAGTTTTCCATCCACGGGATTCACGGCGATGTTTCCCGGATTGCGGAAGCCCACACTCGCGTCGCACACGATTTGGATGCCGCCGGTTGGCGTCCATTTTTTGACGACCGCGCCGCTGGAAAGGAAATCAGGCGCAGGCCCCGGCAACTCGTGCGTGTAGTAAATGAGTTTTTCATCCGGGCTTACCCACAGTGCGCGACCGGAGGGCAACCAATCCGGCGCGAGATCGATCACCACCGTCGTCATGACGTTGTTCGTGCCGACGCGCCGGATGCGCCGATTGTCCGGGTCGAGCAAATACACGGTGCCATCGGGCAGCACAAAGAGTCCGTTCGGATTTTCGATTTGCAACGTCGTGGCCTGCGCGGGGCCGTCGCCGTTGAAACCCGGCGTGTGCGTGCCGGCAAAAGTGTGGATCACTCCGTCGGTCGTGATTTTCAAAACGGCGTGGCTGGCTTTGTCCGCGATGTAAACATTTCCATAGGCGTCCGCCGCCGCCATGTGCGGATTGGAAAGCGCGACTGTCGTCGCCTCTGCGCCTTCCGCGGCGGCGTCCCAAAAATTGATCGCCGTGCCGTCGGGATTGCTCGTGGTTGCTTGATGGACACCCGCCAAAATTCGGGTCGTGCCGAATGAGTTGGACATGTCTTTGAATTCGCCGGCGCGTAGTTCGACGGCCACTAGCAAACTAAAGCAACAAACCAAAAGCCTAGTCATGGGAACATTTTACCTGTGCTCGCGGAACAGTCCAACGACATTGCGGTCGTGCGTGACAAGGACGGCTCGCTCAACCCTGACCGACGTCACCGTGATCACGGGCACGAAAGTGACGGTCACTGCGAGGCTCCAATATTTCGGCTTCGAAGATTAACGAGTCTGCATGAGCTATTCACCATCACACGGGCGTTGATCCTCATCCTCTCGACTGCTGGATTGACTGCGAGCGATCATAATTACCCAAACAAAAAAACTTGCGGCAAGCCACATCGAGCCATACGTAGCGAACGCATTTGGTACGTGGGCATTTTCGCTTACGATAATTCCGATAAGATAGAAAGGTAGAGCCAAAGGACCTAGAATCTCCTGAACTGCAAATGATGAATGCCAGACCGCGGCAAGAACTACGCTTGCCAGCCCTCCGATTCCAAAACTCAGAATGACTTTGCTCACAATTCGACGACGCACTTTGCTTTGTGCGACTCCAGTGCAGCGGCGAAAAGTTCGTGGCTCGCGACCGCTTCGTCGGGCGTCACGCAACCAAAGCGATGGTCCAAAACGCCTGCGCGTTCCGCTGTGAATGCCGCCCACATTTGCAGAAAACAATCCGGAAAGCCCGCCTCGAAAATTCCGCCGGTGATCACCGGAAACGCCATTTGATGGCCGAGATCGACGCGCTGCCAGATTTGTTCCTTGCCGCGTTGGAAGGTCCAGAGACTTTTCGGTTCCGCAGTGCTGAAGCGCAGGCCGCCATCGGTGCCGAGCACTTCGAGCCACCATGTGTTCGTCGAACCCGGCGCGAGTCGTTTCATTTCAAGTCGCATCGGCACGTCGTGCTGCTCGCCGATGTCCACGTCCGTGTGCAGCATCGCGTTGTCCCACGTGTCGCACGCGGCCATCCCACCTTTGCCGTCGGGACGTTGCGGATAAATTTTCTGAAGCTGCGCGAAGACTCTTTTCGGCTTCCAGCCAAGCCGGAACGGAATGTGGACGACGTGCATGCCGAGGTCGCCCATCACGCCGATCTCGCCGCAGAATTTGTTCTGCCGTTTCCAATTGATCGGCTTCGTGGGATCGAGATCGCTCGCGTGCCAGAAGCAGGAACGGATTTCGAGGAGCTTGCCGAGCTTTGCAATCTCGCCAGGTTGACACGCGGTGATGATGCGTTGCGCACCGGGCAGAAAAGGAAACTCAGAACTGCACCGCACGAACCGGCCGGATTTTGCGGCGGCGTTGCGAATCACTCGCGCCGCGCGCAGATCGATGCCAAACGGTTTTTCGGCGAGCAGATCTTTTCCCGCCGCCAGCACGTCGAGATAAATTTTCTCGTGCAGATTATGCGGCAGGGCGACATAGACGACGTCCACATCTGGCGAGGGCAGGAGTTCTCGGTGATCCTTGGTGAGCAACTTGACGGTCGGAACCTTGCGAAACCATTCAAGAAGTTTGTCCTGAAGATCGCAGACGGCGACAAGTTCGGTTCGAACCGGAACATCTTCGAGCACGAACCAGCGTCCGAAGGCGCTGGCCGCTTCGCGTCCCATCAATCCGCCGCCGATGATTCCAATCCGCATCGTTGCTTTGGCTTCGCTCATAAGATGGACGCCAGCTTAACGAAAGGAATACCGCGGGCAACATTTTCGCGGTAACCCTCGGAGCGCCGAGCTCGGCCGTTTGAGAACAATCGTCCCGCAACAAAATGATAAAGCTGGGTTTGATATTACACACTTCGTGCTTTAGCCTGAGCGCGTTGTTTTCATGACGAAGCTTTCGCAAAAGACGGTCAATCTGCATCTCACGCGAGGATCGGAAAAGCCGCGCGTGCTGCCGAGCGCACCGGTTCTGCTCGGGATTATTGCAGTGGGACTGCTGGCGGCGATTCAAATCGGGCGGATGTTCCAAAACGCGCCCACACCAGCAGCCCAACCAGTGACGGAAAATTCCGACGACGAATTGGCGCGCAGCGTGGTCGATCCAACGAAACAAGCAGCCCAATTGAGCGAAGGCGGGAGAACGGAAAGCACACTGGTTCCGCATCGTGGCTCGCGCTCGCCTGGCACGGGCGAGGATCAAATCCAGCCGGCGGACGCGTCGGGTTCCGCCGCCTACGCGCGGCAGCTTGTCGGTAAACTGGCGCAACTCGACGTGAGCAAGGGCGCGCTGTCGAAGGACCAGGCCGCCATGGTGGCGGATAGTTTTAAGCAAATCGTCGCGCAAGGTCAGGCGGGCTTGCCGGCGATTCGCGAGTTTTTGGAGAAGAACCAGGATTTAAGTTTCGAGGGACTCAACGGCCCCGGAGCGGCTGGCTCCTCCTCGCTGCGCGCGGGTTTGATCGACGCATTGCGCCAGATTGGTGGCCCTGACGCGACCGCCATTTCGTTGCGGACGCTCCAGACCACGGCGGATCCCGTGGAAATCGCGGCGCTCGCGCGGAACCTTGAGCAGTCCGCGCCCGGCCAATATCGCGACGAGGCTTTGGCCGCGGTTCGCGAGACGCTCGATCAGGCGGCCAAAGGCGAACTGGGTAAGCGGGATGTTGCGCCGCTTTTTCAACTGCTCCAACAATACGGCGACATGAGCGTCGTCGGCGATTTGGAGAAAAATTTTCCGCAGTGGAATTATTACTCGACGATGGCGCTGGCGGGGCTGCCGAACGGCGAGGGAATTCCCGCGCTCATCAAGCTGGCGGGCGATCCAACTTCAGCCGCCGGCGGCAAAGGCATATTTGCGCTCCAGATGCTCGCGCAGGCATCGGGACAATATCCCGACGCGGGCGCGGCGCTGCTTGAACAAGCGCGGGCGAATCAGATCTCGGATCGGGCGTGGACGCGAATCGCGACCGGACTGGCGGGCGATCAATATCAATTCGGCAGTTCGACCCTCGACCCGAATGTGCCGACCGTTCCCGTGTCCGGGTTGAAGGGGTACCACATCGAGAGCGGGAACCAGAATTTCTTCAGCCTGCCGGTGGCGGCGGAGATTTCGCCGGATGAGATCGCGCGCCGCCTGGCGTTGGTCGATCAATTACTGGCGGCCAATCCCAGTCCGGCGGCCAATCAAGCGTTGCAAGAAGCGCGGCAGAACTTGGTGAAACGCGCGCGGTAATTTTTTGCTCGTGGATTCCTTGATGGGCGGCGGCGAAGTCGTTTGCCGCATTTTTCACAACTCAAAAAAGTCCCGAAGCTTCGCCAGGAAATTTGCGGAGTATTCCAGCCGTTTGGCGATGAGCGTCTGCTTTTGCGCGTTTTCGGCGAGAATTCCCTCGGTTTCCATCCGGCGTTGCGCCAGTAGCTCGCTGAGTTGTTGCAGCAACTCGGGGCGGCCCTGGAGGATTTCGCCGAGCACGGGTTTTTCGATTTCCAAAACTTCGCAATCCGTTTGCGCCGTGACGGTCGCGCTCCGTTTTTCGCCCGTGAGCAGTGACATTTCCCCGAAGCAATCGCGATTCTCCAGCAGTGCGACGCGCGTCGGCTCGCCGTTGCGCTCGACGGTGACGCTGGCCTGGCCTTTGACGAGGATGAACATGGAATCTCCTGAATGGCCTTGTTCAATTAGTTTCTCGTCCCGGCCGAACCGTTCGAGTTTTGCGTTTGCCAGCAAGGTCTCCAACTGCGTTTGGTCCAGACACTGGAAAAGTTGCTGGCGATGCAAGGCGGCGAGCGCGGCGGTGTGCTGTTCCTGTTCGGCCGGCCGGGCCGGGCGTTGGATTTGGAGCGTGCGGATGGGAAAAGGAATTTTGATCCGTCGTCGTTGCAGTTCGTACCAAACATTCGTTCGGATGCCATCGACGATCTCGTTGTAGCGCGAGTGGTCATCCATCCAAAACTTGATTTCGTAAACGATGGCCGACTCACCAAACTGGTTCGTGAACACTTTGATGCCAGGTTTGGCGAGCACTCCGGTTGCATGAGCAGCCGCTTGAGCGAGGGCGTCTTTGACAAGATTGGGCGGCGCGGCGTAGTCGATGCTCACTTGCAAACGCATCGCGTGCAGGCGAGTGGGGTGGCTCAAATTGATGATCGTCTGCTTGGCGATCTGGTTGTTAGGCACATCAAGGCAGATGTCGTCGTTGGTGCGCAGGCGCGTGGAGCGCCAGTTCATCTCGATGACTTCGGCATGGCGCTGATCGAGGATGAGCCAGTCGCCGATTTGGAACGGCTTGCCGAATTGCAACACGAAACCGGAGATGATATTGCTCATCAGATCCTGCATGGCCAACCCAATGATCACGGCCGCGATGCCCGATCCCGTGAGCAGGCTCGGTGGGACGGTGACGTCGTAGCGGCGCCACAAGATCAGCAGAAAAACGGCGAAGAAAATAATCCAACCGGCGAGCTGGCTGAAAAACTTCGGGATCGCGATGCCGCGGCGTTCTTGGAAATACATTTCCAAAACAAAGCGGCGAATCAGCGCGATGATGAAGAACACCCCCAGAATCTCGACGACGGGCGCGAAATGCTCGCTATAAGGCAGGTCGATGCGCAACCATTCGGCCGGGAGGTACACCGCCAGCGCGACGCAAAACAACTGGTACATGATGCCCAGGCGCACACCCGCGTGGCGCTTGAGCCAGCGGCCGCCGGCGAACGTCGCCAGAAATACGAGCGGCCCGGCGAACAACAGGGCGAGCATTCTCTCGGTCATGGAGAACCAAGCTAGCGGAAAGTCTGTGGGACGACAATGCTTTGCTGATTTGAAAAGTCCTGGCGGCGGTAACTCCGCAGAGGCGCGGAACGGGAACCGGCGCTAGCCGGGAGCGGCTTGCTCGTCAAGGGTTTGTGGCTGGACGCGCGCAATGCAACCGCCCAGATGTTGTTGACTCCCCGAGGCAGTTTGCTACGGTGCGCGCGTCGGAAAAAGAACAAGCGTGTCGGTGTCGGAAGACAGATTGTCAGAACGATTTTGACGGTGACATTCAATGATGCGACGAGTGCCGCATCTCCTCACTCGGTTTTTTTGACCGTTAATTCCAAACACAATGAACGAATCAAGACTCTTCGTTGGGAATCTCGCGTACCAAACGATGGAAAATGACCTGCAGGGTTACTTCTCCCAGGCAGGCGTGGTCACTTCGGTAAATCTCATGCTGGATAAGTTCACCGGCAAATCGCGCGGCTTCGCTTTCGTGGAATACGCCACCGCGGAAGAAGCCAACAAAGCTGCGGAAATGTTCCAGGGAAAAGAATTCCAAGGGCGCGCCTTGACGGTGAATATTGCCCGCCCGCGAGAAGAACGCGCGCCTCGATCAGGCGGTGGCAACCGAGGCGATCGCGATGGCGGCCGTCGCGAGGGCGGTCGTCGCGAAAGCCACTAAGGAAGCAGGCCTTGCAGAAGCAGAGCCGGCTTGGACGCCCACGCTCGTCGGCGTTTCTTAAAACCCTCTCCAGATCGTCAAGGTTCCGAGCAAAGTATAAGACTTAGCCCACGGCGGCAAAAGGTGGGCCAATCGCGGCCTCGGAAACAAGGCTTGCTCTCTCCGCGAAAAAATTGCCAATCAATTGCTCAGACCCTCGGCCGCTTCCACAAATTGAAGCGGCCGGTTCGGCGTGCCGGCGTACTTGACCAACTGGGTCTGTTGGTGGACTATTTCCGTGCTCTGATGGGGGCGTACTGGTTTCGACCTGGGAGATGCGCCAGAGGCGGCATGCCGAGGATGGTTCGTTGGCCTCGTAAAAAATCGAACCGAAAATCAAAAGCTAATACAGAACTAGCTCTCGCGGCCTAAGTGCTGCGACGTTCGCCGGCTGACACCTGCTAGGTTGGACGAACGCAACGGCAGGCATGGTGGCACGCGGAGACTGCGCGCGGACCACCGAGAAAATTCATGCAGACTAGGCGTTGTGAATCGTGTCAGATCGTAATCGCACCGCAGAAAAATCACTTCTGACTAAGCATGTAGTCGCGGCTGGTTTGTTTGTCAGGGACGCGGGTTCAACTCCCGCCGCCTCCACCATATTTATTGGCGTTTTGTGATTGTTGTTAATTTGAAGGGACAGATACGTGACAAACTTGCGCATGAAATCTTCGCGCAAGACTCCCGAATCCGATCCAATCGTTGTCCGCCAAGGCAGCGTCACGGCTACCATTTATCCAACGGTCAACCGGATTTATCGCGTTGACCCGGCCACCGGACAGCGACAACTCAAGCGTGAACACCCGCAGTTCACGCTCGTCTATTGGCACAGCTCCAAGCGCGTGCGGAAAAAGTTTACCGCCCTTGAAGAAGCCCGCGCCGAAGCGAATCTCGCCGTCGTCAAGCTGGCCAACGGTGAAAGCGAAATCCTCAAGCTCACTGGACTGACCGCGCTGATTACGTCAAAGCCCACCAATGGAATTCCAAGGCCGACCTCAACCTCTGTGTCGCGGATTACGTCACTGCCCTGAGCCGGCTGCCAGCCAACGTCACGCGCAAAGAATGCGTGGACTTCTGGCTCAAGCGCAATCCGGCGGGCCTGCCCGTGAAAACTGTTCGGGAAGTGGCCGCTGAACTCGTCAAAAGCAAGGCCATGCGTCACGCGGCACGGAACCAAGCCGACAGATTTAGCGTGGCGTTCCCCGCTCCAGTCAGTCTTTTTCCGCCAGGAGTTTCTCGACTTTTTCAGCAAGGCTGGGACGAGCGTTCATGTCGCGCAGTTGGCCCTTCTTATCCACGAGCCACATCGATGGAATGCTTTGGATGCCGAACTCCTGTCCGTATTTATTGCCCCACCCTTTGCCGTCGAAGTATTGCGGCCACGCCATTTTTTCCCTTTTAACGAAGCTTTCGAGTTTGTCCTTCTGTTGGTCGAAGCTGATGCCCACGATTTCAAAACCCTTTTCGTGGAGTTTGTCGTACGCGGCTTTCACGTTCGGCAGTTCCTTCACGCACGGGCCGCACCACGTCGCCCAGAAATCGATGAGCACGACTTTGCCTTTGAGTTTGGCCAAATCCACTTCGCGTCCGTCCACGGCGGCAAACGCAATCGCCACCGGTTTGTTCAGCGCGTCCATTTTTTTGAGCAACGCCTTGGCGGCGTCTTTGATTTCATCCGGTGCCGGACTGTCGATCAGTTCCTGGGCGATTTTCCGGCTCTTCTCGCCTTCGCTCTCGCTCGCCACCATCATCAGCATTCCGTAAATTTCCTGGCGTTTCGGGAAATCCTTCTGCAACGCCCGCGCGCCTTTTTCAAACTCGGCCAAAACGGCGGACATGCCTTCGGCTTGGCGCAACATCGCTCCGCGCTGGACCGCGCCCGCGCGAATTTGGAATTTCTCGTCGTCGGACAGCTTCGGATCTTTCAAGCGCGCCTGCTCCAATTCGTCCAGGCGCGCGAGCCGGTTGGTGTTGCCGAGTTGCACGGCCACGCCGGTCATTTCCAATTCCTTCTGGCGTGCGTCATCGGCACGCGAATCACTCGCGAAGCGCGTGTAAAAGTCTTTTGCCTTGTCGGCAGCGTCAGCGGCGAATTTGCCCTGCGCGCTTTGGAAACTGTCGATTTCTTCCGGCGACGGTTCCTTGGTCTGCCATTCGGCCGGCGGCTTCGGCGGCTGCGTCGCGCGCTCAAGTTCCGTCCACGCCTGATTCGCTTCGTCAGATTTGGCATCCGCTGCAGTGACGATGACGGCACTGGCGAGCAGCAGAAATGCAGACGCGACGAGCGCATTCAGCCAGCGAAAGCGTGATAGGACCGATTGGCGCAAAGGCGGGCGAACCAAAATGATTGCGGTGTTCATAAAATAATGAGGAACGTCAATATGATGTTATTCCAAGTCAACCGACGCGCCACCCTTCACCAAGGGTCGCAGCTTTTCAAGCACGAGTTGCGCACGGCGGGCATTCGCAGCGGCGTTGAAATCGCCTTCCCGAACTTCGGTGCTGGCGTGTTCGGCAATGTGCTCAAGCGCCGCCACCAACGTGTTCAATTCCGCAGGCGCAAGCGGGAACGTCAATTGTTCTTCCTGCTCGATGCGCATCGCTTTGCGCGCGAATTCCAGCAGGAGCGCACACGGTTCGAGGCAGGGAAGCAAACTTTTTTCATCGCGCGAATCCGCCGGCAAGTTTGCCACCGTCCAAAGGCGCTGTTTGAGGCAGAAATTTTTGTGACACGCCGCCGTGATGACTTGCGCCGCCTGCGCGTCCGTGAGCATCTGCGCGATGCGATACATGCCCGTCTGTCGATTCGTGAACTCGCGGAAATTCGTGACGGGTGGAACTGGCGACTGCGCCGCGTGCCAATCGGCAATCGCGCCGGGATAAAGCTGGTCAAGCGCGGATTGCAACTCCGCGTCGCTCGCGATGCTCACGCGCCAGCCGCGTCGCAGGTTCGGAGCGGATTTGAGCGGGCGAAACGCGCCCGCCTCGGTCGATTGCGCGAGTAAGCGCAGATCCGTCAACGGCAGAATTTGCAACTGCGCGTCTTCCAAACCGCAATCAGCGACATGCCGCAGTTCGTATCCACTGCCTCGGCGAGAGATGAAAACTTGCGCGAAAACCAAATCGCTCGCGAACGAAGCGGCGAAATTTTTCAGGGCCGGATTTTCAAACGCCCGCATCGGTGAAGGAGAAAAATTTCCGTCGAGTCACTTCAGCATCACGAATTTCACGCACACGGGCGCGGCGACCTCGACGTTCGTGCCGGTCGGAGCGAGGCGTCCGGTTTTGGCGTCGATGCGGAAGGCGACGACGTTGTGCGAGTCTTGATTGCCCGCGATGAGAAACGCCCCCGTCGGATCGATGCCGAAGCCACGCGGGATTTTGCCGAGCGTGGATTGGTGCTGTACCGTCGTGAGCTTGCCAGTTTTTGAATCGATGGAAAACACCGCGATTGTGTCGTGCCCGCGATTGGAGCCGTAAAGAAATTTGCCCGACGGATGAACCTCAAGCTCCGCCGTGCTGAAACTCGGCAACACGGTCTGTCCCTCGGGCAGCGTGGAAATCGTCTGCAATTCCTTGAACGCGCCGGCGTGGTTTTCAAACGCCGTGACCGTGCAGTGAATCTCGTTGATGACGTACGCGAAATGGCCGGACGGATGCAGCGCGAAATGACGCGGGCCGGCGCCGGGCTTGAGCGGTGCGAAGGCGGGTTCATTCGCGGTGAGCGTGCCTTTCGCGGAATCGAATTTGTAGATCATCAACTTGTCGAGGCCAAGGTCGGGCACGAAGGCCAGACGGTCGGCGGTGTCGAGATAAATGCCGTGCGCGTGCGGCCCCTCCTGGCGTTGTGGATTCACGCTCGAACCTTTGTGCTGGATGAACGCGCTGGCTTCGCCGAGCCGGCCGTCGGCGTCCAGCGGCAGCGAGGCGATGCTCCCGCCGCTGTAATTCGCGACGAGCACGTTTTTGCCAGCGCCGTCCACGACGAGGTGGCACGGCCCCGCGCCGACAGAGGATTGTTGATTTAGGAAGGTGAGTTTGCCGGTCGCTGCGTCAATGGCGAAGGCGCTGACCGCGCCGCTGGGTTTGCCTCCGAAACTGCTGACTTCATTGACCGCGTAAAGGAAACGGTGGTTCGGATGAATCGCAAGAAAACTGGGACTCGAAATTTCGGCGGCGAGAGCCGGTGGCGTCAGCGCGCCCGAAGTGAGATTCAGGCGGGAAACGTAGATGCCTTTGCTCTTCGCGCCGGTGTAGGTGCCAAGGTAAACGAGGCATTCTTTGTCGCGGGCAAAGAGCGGGTTTGCGCCGGAGAGTGCGAACAACATCGCGAGCGCGAACGTGGCGGTGCGTTGAAACGCGCGGCGAGAGATGAGTTGGAAAATGTTCATGCGCTCATTGAACAACGATCCTGCAAGCGGTTTCAAGCAGGTTATCGGTTTACAAAACTCTTGTGAGTTGGCGCGCTACGTCGGGAGTCGCGTTGCGCGGTAGTTCTCGGCGAGTTGCGCCGCAGTTTCATCCGGAGTGGCTGATGGTTCCAGCGTAATCCAAACCGCCCGCGCGTGGCGGCGAAACCAGGTGAGTTGCCGCTTGGCGAATTGCTTCGTGCGCACTTTCACCAGCTCGCTCGTGGCGGACAACGACCGCTCGCCGCTTAGATGTTCGACAACCTGGCGATAACCGATGGCCTGCATCGCTGTGCGATTTTGTTCCAAGCCGTGCGTCAGCAGGAATTCGGTTTCGCTGACGAGGCCGCGACGAAACATCTCCTCGACTCGCAAATCAATTCGTCGTTGCAAGTCACCTGGCGCGCGCGTGAGAACGAAGAACGGCCCGGCGCTGATTCTCGAATCGGACGGGTCGTTTGCAGACCAAGCAGAGCGCTGGACTGAAAATGGTTTGCCGGTGAGGCGAATGACTTCCAGCGCGCGGATGACGCGACGCGGATTTTGCCGGTCAATTTTTCCAAACGTGACGGGATCGGATTTTTCTAATTCCGTGAGCAGCACGGGGAGGGGGATGTTTTCCAATTCACCACGCACCTGCGGATCCGCTGGCGGCGCTTGACCCAACCCGTCGAGGAAGGCTTTGAAGTAAAGCCCGGTGCCCCCGCAGAAAATCGGAACCCGACCTCGCGCTTGAATTTCTTCGCGCGCCGCTTGCGCGAGTCGAATGAACCGCGCGGCATCGAACGATTCGCTCAAATCAGCGACATCGATCAAGTGATGCGGGACGCGTACGCGCTCCGCCGCCGAAGGCTTCGCCGTGCCGATGTCCAGCCCGCGATAAACCTGCATCGAGTCCACGGAGATGATTTCGCCCGCAAGCAACTCCGCCAGCTGCAGCGCAATGGCGGATTTGCCGACGGCGGTCGGGCCGGCGAGAAAAATTGGCGTCAGCGACGGCACGGCGATAATTTAATTGTTTCGCCGGACGCCAAGCGCGGCCGTTCCAAGTGTGTTGTCAATCATCGCGCCACTCGTTATCGCGTCAGCAACCGGGATCGTCGATGGAAAATTTCCGCGTGCGTTTCCCAAGCGCGCTCCGTATCTTCGCGCCTCTTTTATGGCGACGATTAAACCTTTTCCCGCGCTGCGACCGAAACCCGAACTGGCCGCGCGCATTTGCGAACTGCCCTACGACGTGATGTCCTCCGACGAGGCGCGCGCTTTGGCAGCGGGCAATCCGCTCAGTTTCCTCCACGTCAGCAAACCCGAAATCGATTTACCGCCGGGAACAAATCTTTACGACGCGAGTGTCTATACGAAGGGGAGGGAGAATTTTGCAAAACTCATCGCCGATGGCGCGTTGCGGCAGGACGCGCAGCCGTGCTTTTATCTCTACCGTCAGGTGATGGGGAAACATTCGCAGATCGGTTTGGTCGCGGTGGCGAGCTGCGAGGACTATCTGAACAACGTCATCAAGAAGCACGAACTGACGCGCATCGACAAAGAGGATGATCGTGTGCGGCACATCGAAGCGCTCGATTCGCAGACGGGGCCGGTGTTTCTGACTTATCGCGCCGCGCCGGAACTTGACGCGCTTTTCGCCAAGAAAATTTCGCACACACCGGACATCGACTTCACCGCGAAGGATGGCGTGCGGCACACGTCGTGGGTGTTGAGCGACGCGGAAGACATCGCGACAATCGAAGCGGCTTTCGCAAACATTCCGTTCCTCTACATCGCGGACGGGCATCATCGCAGCGCGGCGGCGGCGCGCGTTTGCCAAAGTCGGAAAGGTGCTGGATCAAGCGGATCATTTCTCGCGGTGATCTTTCCGCACAACCAGATGCAGATCCGGCCTTACAATCGCGTGTTGAAAGATTTGAACGGCCTAAGCCCGGCGGAGTTACTGGAACAACTGGACGGCGTGTTCGTGATCCAAAAAAATTCCGGCTCGGCGCAGCCGACGGGAAAACATCACTTGGGACTCCATCTCGAAGGCGCCTGGCACACACTCACTTTCCGCGAACGCTTCTTCCGTACGAACGATCCCATCGAGAAGCTCGACGTGACGTTGCTGCAAAAATTCGTGCTCGCACCGATCTTCGGCATTGATGATCCGCGCACGAGCAAGCGCATCAATTTCGTCGGTGGCATTCGCGGCACAGCGGAATTGGAAAAACTCGTGAATGGCGGCAATTACGCCTGCGCCTTCTCGATGTTCCCGACCAGCATCGAAGACTTGATGACCATCGCCGACGCGGGCGGCATCATGCCGCCGAAAAGCACGTGGTTCGAGCCGAAGCTGCGCGACGCGATGTTCTGCCACATGATTGCTTAAACTGCCAGGCGGTGGGCCGAGGCAGATTTACGGCACCTGCCTGATTCGGATGCGGCGATATTCCATCTGACCACGGTCGCCTTCAAGGCCGATGGGACCGGAGGCGGGAACTTTCATCGCGGCTTCCAGAATTTCACCGTTGCACAAGCTGTGGGCCAAGCCGTCTTTCACAGCCACTTCGATTTCGTTCCAATCGCCCGGGCGATAGTTCTTGAGCGTTTTGTAGGGACCGGCGAGGAGGTAATCGCGGCATTGCAGTTGTGGGCCACGAATGAAGATGCCGCTGTCCGCATTGGGTGTGGCGCGAAACTCCAGACGCAGGATGAAATTCTGCGCGAAGTCTTTCGTCGTGGACAGTTGCTGAATTCTCCGGCCTTCCGACGGAGTGGTGACAATCAGCCTGCCGTTCTTTGCCACAAACCGTCCGTCGGAACTGCTCGTTTGTCCATCGAAGCTCACTGCCGTTTCGACAATCGGCCACGGTGGTGCGTTGGGATCGCTGGCCTGCCATTTTTTGGCGGACGCTTTATCCGCGTCCGACGTAGGCCGGAAACCCCAGCCGGTGAGATCCTTTCCGTTGAAGAGGCTTACGAAACCAGGCTCCGGCGTGAAGTCGTAAGACATCGTTTCCACAAATCCAAGCGTGGCAAAAATGGGACGCAACGCGGCGGCCCATTTGGCATAGCCTGCCGCGTTGGGATGAAGCAGGTCGGGAAATTCGGCGGGGATTGCGTCGCCTTGCGTGTCGGCGAAGAGCGGCCACGTTTCGACGAGCGTGACCTGCGCGTTGCTCTTCACCACCTCGGCGTAAAGTTGATTGATCTTTTTGATCTTGTCCGCTGGACGCGCTTTCGTGGCCGAACTCGGAAACACCTGGCAAAGCACAACGGGCATATTCGCATTGTGCTCTTTCAACGCCGCGAGGATGAGTTTCAAATTCGCCGTGATGGTTTCGGGTTCCGCTTTCTCTTCGAGGTCATTGGTGCCGATGAGGAGAACCACCGCCTGCGGTTGCAGCGCGAGCACGTCTTCCCGCAGGCGGATGAGCACGCCGCGCGAGGTGTCGCCGCTGATGCCGCGATTGGCGATCTTCACGCCGGGAAACCAGCCGCTGAAATCCTCGCCCCAGCCTTGCGTGATGGAATCGCCCAGCAGCACCACGGCGCGACGGTCCTGTTCAACGCGTGCCGCCCATTTGGCGCGACGTTCACTCCACAGCTTGCGAAACCAATCGTAACGGCGAACCGGCCCATCGCCAGGCAGTCCGTCATCGGTGGGCGGGATTTCAAAATGCGTCGCAGGCTTGGTGGCGGCGGATTTGTCCTGCGCACGTGGGGCCACCGTGCCCAGCAGCAACAACAGCGCGATGAGGAGCACACGAATGCCAGAGCATGATTTCATGGGGTGTGATTTTTGCATATAAACGATGGGACGCAAGATTTGTGAAGTGGGCGTGAGGCTAATTAACTTTACTGACCCAAGAAGTGAGTTTTGAGGAACGTCTCCAGCTCGCGTTGCACGTCGATGGTGTGTTGCTCCATGCTGATCGATTTGGAAGTGAGTTCACGAAACGTCGCGCCGGGGATGAGCCGCGCCAGAGTTTCGCCATACTCGAACGGATGAATGGGATCGCGAAGGTTGGCGAGCACGAGCGTTGGCACGCGAATAGCGCTCCACTCGGCGCGGTCGTGGCACGGTGTGTCGTTCGGGATGCGCTCCAGCTTCACGACGGTTTCTTCTGCACGCGGATGATTGAAGGCGACCATCGCGGTGTTCGCGGTGTCGGGAAAATCGCGGCGAAGATTTTTGTGCGCCTCGGTCTGGAGAAACAATTCACGTCCGCGCCGCGCGCCGTGCTGGCGAATCAACTGCGCGATCTGCCCGAATAACGTCACGTTCTCCGGGCGGGGCGCGTCGAGCCACGCGGGACGTGACAACACCAACCCAATGACGCGTTGTGGAAAGCGCAGCGTGAAATTCAGCGCCATCGCCGCGCCCATCGAAATGCCGCCAACAATCGCGCTCTCGATCTTCAGGTGATCCATCAACGCACCCAGGTCGTCGGCAAATGACGCGATGCTGATTTTCTCCGGATCGCCCAGCGGACGCGTTTCGCCGTGCCCGCGCGCGTCGAACGAAATCATCCGGATGCCAGCGGGCGGTTTGAACAGATCGCAAACCAATTTGGCTTCGCCGCCGAGTCCGTGCTGGAAAAAGAACGGCTGTCCGGCACCGAGGTCGTAGTAGTTGAAGTCTAGTCCGTCACGTTTGAAAAATGGCATGTTCGTAATCAGTTGGAATTGGAAAGTTGTCTCCGTAAAAAATCCACGCTCGCGGCGGCAGCGGCTTCCTCGAAGCCGTGCATGATGAGCGGGCCGGCGAAATTTGCGCGCCGCAGGCTTGCCAGATAGTGCCTCCAGTCTAAGACGCCTGTGCCTAGTGCGAGATTGCCAGCGTGACCGTCGGTGCCAAGTTGCTTGGCGTGGGCCAGCGCGATGTCGCCGCCGAGCAGCGCGAACGCTTCGTCGATGATTTCGCGCTGACGTGGCAGATCTCCGGGATGAAAAAGGTTCGCTGCGTCCATGATGATTTTCAGGCGTGGTGATTTGAGTTCGTCGAGGAGTTGCCGCGCTTTACGCGCGGAGTTGATGACATTGCCGGTCTCCGGTTCCACGCCGAGCGAAACGCCGTGCTTCTCGGCGAGCGCCACGGCTTCCGCCAACGTGGCGAGCAGATCACGCCACGCCGCCAACGAATTGTTGTCCGGATGCCAGCGCCACATGTTTTCCGGATCGCGCGTGCCGGTGCAAAGGGTGGCGGTTTTCGCGCCAAGAATTGCGCAGGACTCCGCGACAACGCCTAGGCAACGCACTCCCTCGCCGCGCTGCTGCGCGTCGGGATGAATCATGTTGAAGGTGGCGGAGACAGCAGCGATGGCGATTCCGCGCGCGGCGGCGGCCCGGCGGATTCGTTGCAGCAGCGCCGGATCAATTTCGTCCGGCAGGCTCGGCAAACCGGCGCAGGCGAAGTTGAACTGGACGCAGTGCAAGCCGAGACTGGCGACGGCAGCGAAGGTTTCTTCGACGCTCGCTCGCGCGAAAGTTTTGGCGAAGATGCCGAGTTGCATTTCTTTAAATCGTTCGCGCGAGTTTACGCGGAAGCCCGTGCTTGGCCAACCAGTTGTTTTCCCGTTCATGACGAGAATTCGCCATTTCAATTCCATGCTTCGTCGAGTGAAGTCGGCGCCGTCGGCCAGGCCGTCAGCTTTTTTGCTTCTCTAACCAGGCCCGATTTCTATTCTCGCGTCATGCCATCATTCGACATTGTTTCGCAGGTCAACTCGATGGAAATCGAGAACGCCGTCAATCAGGCCAGAAAAGAACTGGCCAACCGCTTCGACTTCAAAGGCAGCAAAGCCGAAATTGTTTTGGAGAAAAACGAAATCAAGTTGACCGCCGAAGATCACTTCAAGGTCAAGACGCTCGAAGAAATTGTCGTCGGCAAGCTCGCCAAGCGGCAGATCAGTTTGAAGAACGTGGAGCGTTGCGAGCCGGACATCTCGCCACTCGGCCACGCGCGACAGGTCATCAAGATCAAGCAAGGAATCGAATCCACCATCGCCAAACAAGTCACGAGCTTCATCCGCGATACAAAGCTCAAGGTCACGACGCAGATTCAGGGCGAGGAGATTCGCGTGACGGGCAAGAACCGCGACGACTTGCAGTCCGTGATCGCCGCCGTGCGCGGTCACGATTTCCCGGTCGCGTTGAGCTTCCAGAATTTTCGCGACTAAAGATTGCATTGGCAGCCGGGCTTATGCTCATCCGTTGTCATGGTTCAACCGCGCATCGTGGACGAACCCTTGCAAGCCAGCGGCGGCTCATTATCCTCTCGCGTCATGCGAATTTTATCCGGCATCCAACCTTCGGGCGCGCTGCATCTCGGCAATTATTTCGGGATGATGCGTCCGGCGATTGAATTGCAAACGCAGGGCGACGCTTACTATTTCATCGCGAACTATCACTCGATGACGTCGCTCACCGACGCCGCCGAGCGCCGCCGCCATACGCTCGATGTCGCGCTCGGTTTCCTCGCGTGCGGACTCGACCCGCAGAAGTCCGTTTTCTGGCGCCAATCCGACGTGCCCGAAGTCACGGAGTTGACGTGGCTGCTCACCACCGTGACGCCGATGGGTTTGCTCGAGCGCTGCCACAGCTACAAGGACAAGCTCGCGCGCGGCGTTGCGCCGAGTCACGGCCTTTTCGCCTATCCGGTGCTGATGGCGGCGGACATTTTGATTTTCGATTCCAATGTCGTTCCCGTCGGTCGCGATCAAAAGCAGCACGTCGAAGTCACGCGCGACATCGCGATCAAGTTCAATCAGCTCTATGGCGAAACTTTCGTCATCCCCGAACCGCGCATCCGCGAAGACGTGGCAGTCGTGCCGGGCATCGACGGCCAAAAGATGAGCAAGAGCTATGGCAACACCATCGAAATTTTCGGTGAAGAAAAAGCGACGCGCAAAAAAATCATGGGCCTCGTGATGGACAGCCGTTCGCCCGCCGAGCCAAAGCCGGATGCGGAAAAGAACATCGCCATTCAATTGCTCAAGCTCGTCGCGCCCGCCGAAGTGGCGGCGGACTACGAGACGCGGCTGCGCGCCGGCGGACTCGGCTACGGCGATTTGAAGAAAGCCCTGTTCGAAAATTATTGGACGTGCTTCGCCGCGGCGCGGGCGCGGCGCGCGGAACTCGCGGCAAATCCCGGTTACGTTCAGCAGGTCTTGCGCGAAGGTGCCGTCAAGGCCCGGGCCGTGGCAACGAAAGTTTTGCAACGTGCCAAACTCGCGGCGGGACTGGACTGATCGCAAGGATGAACACGCCCGGCAAAGTTCGCATGGACAAATGGCTGTGGGCCGTGCGGTTATTCAAGACGCGCTCCGCTGCCGCTGCCGCTTGCAACGGCGGCCATGTGAAGATCGACGGCGTGGCTGTCAAACCGGCCCGCGCTGTTAAAGTCGGCGACGCCATTTCGGCGCAGACCGGTGATATATGCCGGAGTGGAAAAGTGCTCGGCCTCCTGGAGCAGCGCGTCGGGGCCAAGCTAGTGCCGCAGTATTTTGAAGATCAAACCCCGGCCGCGGAGTTGGAGCGACACACCTCGTCACCGGTCGCGCCCGGATTCCATCGACCCAAAGGCTCCGGTCGCCCGACCAAGAAAGAGCGCCGCACACTTGAACGCTTCTGGGGTTGAGTGCGGAGATCGTCACGATACCAGCGACGAACTTGCGATCGATGTAAATTTCTCTGAATCCGGGTACCCGGGCTGCGGGAGGTTCTGCCCATACGCCCATCGTCGTTTGCCGCTTTAAGCGTCGCCAAAACACTCGAACCATGTTTCTCTGACAACGTGGCGATGGCATACGAGTTGGAAATCAAAGACGAGGCGAAGGCCAGATTGCGGGCCTTGCCGGAAGACATCCGTCGTGAAGTGGGCTATCGACTCCACCGCCTACAACAAGATTTCAGTGGTAACGTAAAGAAATTGAAAGGCAGCAAAACCGAATACCGGCTTCGCATTGGCGACCACCGCGTGCTGTTCGAACTGATCGGCAATTGCATTGTCGTCCATACCCTTGGCCCAAGAAAGGACATTTACCGATGAGCACCGCAACCGCCAAAGACACTCACTCCCGCCGCCCTGTGAAAGACCTTGATCGCCAGGTCGCCCAAGCCAGGGCGGTCCTCCGTGAACTGCGCGACACGCTTGAGGACTTGGATGACCGCCGCGAGTTGGCCCGCGCGAAAAAACGAAATGCTGGCAAGCGCGGGACGAACTGGGAAATCGTTAAAAAGGAATTGGGCTTCGACTTTGACTAGACGACGATTAGCGCACGCGAACTCGTGCCCATGCCAGTTGCTCCACAGATGGTTCTCCCATGCCTGTAGAATTCCCTACGACGTTTTTCTGAGTCACAACGCGAGAAAGATAGAGCGCCGCCACTCGTACTCGCATTACGGCAAGCGGGCGCGGTAGAGGCGATTGGAAGAACCGCCGCTCTGCGGGTCGCTGAAATTGAGAGCGGCCGGGAAAGTGAAGGTGTTGGTCCAGAGGGGCAGCCAGCTCACCAGATCGGCAGAAGCTTCCACGACCACCGACTTTCCCGCTGGCCCGGTGAGATTGAAGCCGAACTTACCGTTGTTGAAGCCAGATCCAGAGTTGAGAATTCTGGGCGTCGGATATCCTTTCCGGATTGTGTTGTTGCCAGAGTCCGCCACAAGGATGTTACCCGCTATGTCCGCCGCCACACCGTTAGGATAAAAGAATCGCGCGGAACTCCCCGTTCCGTCCGCGCTGCCGCTACTACCCGCTTGCCCAGCCAGCGTCGTCACCACTCCCGCCGGTGTCACTTTGCGAATCAGGTTGTCGAGTGGCTCTAACACGTAAAGATTACCGGCGCTGTCCACCGCCACGCCGGTAGGAGAAAAAAACCGCGCGGCACTCCCTGCCCCGTCCGCTCTGCCAAGCTCGCCCACCAGTCCGGCCAGCGTCGTTACTACTCCGTCCGGTGTCACTTTGCGGATTGTGTCATTACCCGAGTCTGCCACATAGATGTTGCCCGCGCTGTCCACCGCCACGCCGGAGGGTCCTGCGGTATCACGACCGAATCGCGCGGCGCTCCCGGTCCCGTCCGCGCTGCCAAAACTTCCCGCCAATCCGGCGAGCGTCGTCACCACTCCCGCAGGAGTCACTTTCCGGATCGTGCTGTTACCTGAGTCCGTCACATAGACGTTGCCCGCGCTGTCCACCGCCACGCCGAAGGGAAAATAAAACCGCGCGGCACTCCCCGTCCCGTCCAGGCTGCCATCACTGCCCGCCAGGCCTGCCAGGGTCGTCACCAATCCCGCCGGCGTCACTCTCCGAATCGTGAAGTTGTTATAATCCGCGACATAAACGTTGCCCGCGGTATCCACCGCCACGCCGATAGGATTATCAAACCGTGCGACGCTCCCCGTACCGTCCGCGCTGCCACGCAGAGCGTTTCCACCGTCATCAAATTGAGCAAGTCCGGCCAGCGTGCTCACCACTCCCGCAGGCGTCACTTTTCGGATCGTGCTGTTACCTGAGTCCGCCACATAAACGTTGCCCGTACTGTCCACCGCCACACCGGAAGGAAGATAGAACCGCGCGGCCTTCCCCGCGTCATCCGCGCTGCCACGACCGCCGGCTAGGCCTGCCAGTGTCGCCACTTCTCCCGTAGGCATGATTTGCCGAATTGTGTTGTTGCCTGAGTCCGCCACATAGACGTTACCCGCGCGGCTTACCGCCACTCCGTCCGGGTATTTAAACCGCGCGGCACTCCCCGTCCCGTCCTTGCTTCCGGAACTGCCGGCCAGTCCAGCCAGCGTTGTCACCACGCCCGGCGGTGTCATTTTAAGGATTGTGTGGTTGCCTCTATCCGCCACATACACGTTACCCGCGCCGTCCACGGTCACGTTGCCATAACTGCCATCTAACCCGGCCAGCGTCGTTACCATTCCAGACGGCGTCACTTTTCGGATCGCGTTTCCTAAGTCCGCCACATATACATTGCCTGCGCTGTCCAGCGCCAGGCCTTGAGGTTGATTAAACTGTGCGTTGTTCCCCGTACCGTCCGCGCTGCCACGCCCGTCCGTCGAGCCAGCCAAGGTTGTCACCACTCCTGCTGGCGTCACTTTCCGGATCGTGAAATTGTATGAGTCCGCCACATACAATTTGCCCGTGTTGTCCACTGCCACGTCGGAAGGAAAATTAAACCGCGCGTCGTTCCCCGTCCCGTCCGCGCTACCAGCACTGCCCGCCAGTCCGGCCAGGGTCGTCACAATCCCCGCTGGCGTCACTTTCCGAATCGTATTGTTGCCTGTGTCCGCCACATAGACATTGCCCGCGCTGTCCACCGCCATGCCGAAAGGCCAGTTAAACCGCGCGTTGTTCCCGGTCCCGTCCGCGCTGCCAGCACTGCCCGCTAGTCCAGCCAGCGTCGTCACTACTCCCGCCGGAGTCACTTTTCTGATCGTGTGGTTATCTCTGTCCGCCACATAGACGTTTCCGGCGTTGTCCACTGCCATACCAAATGGCCAACTAAACCGCGCGTCGTTCCCCGTGCCGTCCGCGCTGCCGTAGCCGGCGTTTCCGGCGAGAGTGGTGAAGGTGTAAGGTTCGTAAGTCGATTGGGCGCGGCTTGAGTGTGCCGTCAACTCCAGCGCGAAGAGCGCGAGCGGCAAAATTTTGCAAAAATTGTTGGTCATAAATGTTTCCTCTTTTTCAAGTGGAATGAACGATAATTGTTTGGTGAACGAAGTCGAGCACGAAGCAAGCGGGCAAAGCATGCTAGCCGTGTCCCCACGACACAATGGGGAATGAACTTGCCAACCTGTTCGTAAGTTGTCAGCTTTCGTCTCCAAACTCAGCCCAAGTATTTTATGAAACTGACTCGACTTCCGCTTCGCAGCGCGCGTTCGCTTTGCGGTTTTACGCTCATTGAATTGCTCGTGGTAATCGCCATCATCGCGATCCTCGCGTCCATGCTTCTGCCCGCGCTTTCCAAGGCCAAGACGAAGGCGACCGGCGCGTACTGTCAGAACAACAACAAGCAAATCATGCTGGCGTTCATCATGTACTCCGACGACAACAACGGCACGATGCCCGGAACAAGATTCGCCGGCAGAGACATGTCGGGCGGCGGCTACTGGGCCGGCCCGCTGCCAGGCATTACCGGCGGCATCTCGATCACGGAAGCAATTCAACGGGTAAAGAATGGCTTCACCAATGGCCCGCTCTGGAAATACTGCAGTTCGTTCGAGTCCTACCATTGCCCGGGTGACTTGCGTTTCAAGCTGCGCAAGCCTGGCGCGCATTGGGCTTACGACAGCTATTCCAAAACCGACGGGATGAACGGCGGTCAATGGAGCCTGCCTTCGATTGAAAAACTGGAACACGTACCCGAACCTTCGCGGGCCATCTCGTTCGTCGAAGAACCCGACTCGCGCAACTACAATCTCGGCACCTGGGTGATCGATGCCGACACGCACGGTTGGGTCGATCCCGTCGCCGCGTTTCACCTCAACGCGAACACGATGGGATTCGCTGACGGCCACGTGGAGAGCCACAAATGGTTGGAAGCATCGACGCTCAAAGCCGCAACCGCCGCCGAACGGAACGTCGATACGCCATTCAACTGGACCAAGACCAAAAACGATCGCGATTTCGCCTGGGTCGAACCGCGCTACAAATACCAAGGCTGGCCGAAGTATTTGAAAGGGCTGTAGCCATTGAGGATAGTTGACGAAGTTGTTTTTGGAAGCAGCGCAGTTTTTTCCGAAGTGGGCGGATCGTTCGTTGCCGCAACAGTTGACTTGAACGATCTGTGGTTCCACTTCGCTCGCTAAATGATGTAATCGAGCGGGTTGAGGTTCTCGCCTTGGAGTTTACGCACGCGTTCGCAGAGTTGGGCTACGGTGTATTTTTCCAAAAGTGCGGCGATCGCGTCTCGGACTTCTTTCATGATGCTGCGGATGCCACACTTGGCTTCATCCGGGCAACTGCAACGTTCGTAGAAGCGTACGCTGACGCAACTCACCGGCGCGAGCGGACCTTCGATATGTCGAATCACCGCCGCGAGGGTGATGTGATCAGGTGCCATGCGCAGCCGATAGCCGCCCGCAACACCACGCTTGCTTTCGACGATGCCGACGGATTTGAGGTCGCCGAGGATCTGCTCGAGGAATCTCTTTGGTATGTTCTGTTGTTCCGAGATGACCTGGATGGGGACGACGTGCTCGTGATAGTTCAATCCGAGCACAATCAACGCTCGAAGGGCATACTCACCGCGAAGAGACAGCTTCATGCGAATTACAATGCAATCTACATACAACAAATCAAGATTTAGTTTATTATATTACTAAGCATTAAAGGAATAAGTTCAAAAATAAAATTAAATCTCTATTGACTTGATGTAGATTAGACTGCACAGTCTTCTCGCAATATGAAATCGCTGCCAGCGAACCATGACGAAACGAACGGTGACAACAGCGCCACTACTTGGCGCAAAGTTGTCAATGCGCATGTGAACTCACTGCGCTTTGGCGTCATCCAAATCGTCGTGCATGATTCACGCGTGGTTCAAATCGAGCGGACGGAGAAAGTTCGTTTCGATCAACGAGGAGCGGTTTCCGCCTGAGCGCCGACCAGATTTCTGGAGGCAAACCAAAAATGATCCGAGTGGACTGACCAAACGACTGGAGGTTCCCGCGCCATGAAAATAAAGCACAATGAACATCCGTCGTTGGGTTGCTTACGCACTAATTACCAGCGCCACAGCAACCGCTTTCCCAGCTCAAACCGAAGATTCGTTGCCGGCCATTCAGGCTCTGCAACGACAAATTGAAGAACTGGATCAAAAGGTGAAAATACTCGAACGCAAACGCGAGCTTGACCAGGACGCGACCACGGAAAAGGCGAAGTCTGCCGTAACGGTTTCAGCCGGCACGAGTGGCTTTTCCATCAACTCTGCGGACACAAATTTCGTGCTGAAAATCCGCGGCTACGTCCAAGCTGATGCGCGATTTTACTTGAACACCTCTCCCGGCATCACAAGCCACGACACATTTTTGTTGCGCCGGGTGCGGCCCATTTTGGAAGGCACCGTGTTCGAGAAATACGATTACCGACTCATGCTCGATTTTGGATCTGGGATCACGAGCACCACGGCCGACAACGGATTTGTTCAGGACGCGTATGTAAATGCGAGGTTGTGGCCGCAGTTTCAAATTCAAGCTGGCAAATTCAAAGCACCGGTGGGACTGGAACGGCTTAAACCTGACGGCACATTACTGTTTGTGGAGCGGAGTTATCCAACTCAACTGGCACCCAATCGCGACGTGGGCATTCAAGTTCAAGGCGATGTATTTGATCGCCGCTTGAGCTACGCCGCTGGGGTTTTCAACGGTGTGGCGGATGGTGGCAGCGGCGATTTTGAAACTGCCGATGACGAAAAAGATTTTGCCGGACGGCTTTTTACCCACCCGTTCAAGAACTCGAGCATAGCTGCAATCAAAGGTTTTGGCGTTGGCGTCGCCGGGACTGTCGGAAATCAAGAAGGCGCACTGCGCACGTTCGTTTCGCCGGGCCAGCAACGTTTCTTCGCTTACCGCACCGGCGTTGGCACGAACGCAACCACGGCGAACATCGTCGCCGATGGTGAGCACTGGCGTTTTTCACCCCAAGGATATTACTACTGGGGCCCATTTGGACTCTTTGGCGAGTATGTAATTTCGTCGCAGCAGTTGAGCCGTTCGGCTGGAGGCGATCCGACTCTGGCGACGATCCGAAACAAAGCGTGGCAAGTCTCGGCTTCGTATGTTTTGACCGGTGAAGAGAATTCCTTCAAAGCAATCGTGCCGAAAAAGCCTTTCAGTTTGAGCAGCGGCGGCTGGGGCGCATGGGAATTGACCGCACGCGTTGGCCAGTTAAAGGTGGATGACAACGCATTTCCACTCTACGCAAACTCAACAACGTCCGCCCGCGAGGCCACGTCCTGGGGTGTGGGACTGAACTGGCACTTGAACCGCAACGTCAAACTGAACCTCAACTACGAACAAACCGACTTTGCCGGCGACGAGGCCAATCCGTTTACCGCCAAAGGTGAGAAAGCGATCCTGACCCGGATTCAATTTGGATTCTGAAAGGAATGAAGCGATGAAGAATATTTCCCGTCATTCAAAGAATTTTATGTTTCTCAAATTGGTTTCACGAGGTTTGGCGGCGCTTGCCTTGATCGTATGCTGGGTCAGCGGTGCCAATGCAAAAGACATCACACTCTTGAACGTCTCCTACGACCCGACGCGCGAGTTTTACCAGGATTTCAATGTGGCGTTCGCCAAATACTGGAAAGAGAAGTCGGGTGACTCACTGACGATCAAGCAATCGCACGGTGGTTCCGGCAAGCAAGCGCGCTCGGTGCTGGAAGGTCTGGAAGCCGATGTCGTCACGCTTGCGTTGGCCTACGACATTGATGCCCTCGCCGAAAAAGGAAAGTTGCTGCCCAAGGATTGGCAAACGCGTTTGCCAAACAACAGTTCGCCCTACACTTCGACGATCGTATTTCTCGTGCGCAAAGGAAATCCGAAGGGCATCCATGACTGGCCGGATCTCATCAAGACCGGCGTGACCGTCATCACGCCCAATCCCAAAACTTCCGGCGGCGCGAGGTGGAATTATCTGGCGGCCTACGGTTACGCCTTGCGCCAGCCCGGCGGCGACGACACGAAGGCGCGCGAGTTCATCAAGAGCCTTTTCAAAAACGTGCCGATTCTCGACACGGGAGCGCGCGGTGCCACGACGACCTTTGTGCAGCGCGGCATCGGCGACGTGCTGATTGCGTGGGAGAACGAAGCGATACTCGCGCTGAAAGAAATCGGTAAAGGCGAATTTGAAATCGTCACACCGTCGCTTACGATTCTCGCCGAACCACCCGTCGCGGTCGTGGATAAAGTCGTGAAGCGGCGCGGCACTGAAGCTGTGGCCAAGGCTTACGTGGAATATCTCTACACCGAGGCCGGACAGGAAATCGCGGCGAAGCATTACTATCGGCCGCGACTGGAATCCGTCGCGCAAAGATACACGGCGCAATTCCCGGTCACGAAGTTGATCACTATCGACGAAGCGTTCGGTGGCTGGCAAAAAGTCCATGCGACGCATTTTGCGGAAGGCGGTTTGTTCGATCAGCTTTACCAACCCAGTCGCTGATGAATTTTCTTCCTCGCCCCGTCCACGCCGGGTTCACCGCGCCATTTTTCCGCCTTCCCATCCATCGCCCAGGAAATTACTCTCCGGCGAATCATTCCTGAATGCCGGCGAAGAAATTTAACGCGCTGCCGGGCTTTGGCCTGACGATAGGCTACACGCTGCTCTACCTCAGCGTGGTTGTGCTCATTCCCATTGGCGCTTTGTTTTTTCGAGCGCTCAAAATTTCCTGGGCGGATTTCTGGCAACTGGCTACGACACCGCGCGCGCTGGCGGCATACGAATTGACCTTCGGCGCGGCATTCGTGGCGGCGCTGGCGAACGCCGTCTTCGGCGCCATCCTCGCGTGGGTGCTCGCGCGCTA
>JACPZS010000045.1 GCA_016195385.1 Verrucomicrobiota bacterium | reverse complement strand
AACGAATTTCTGACTGCGGGAAGCGTTCGCGCAGCAGGTTCACCAGCCGGTGAACTTTTTCGATAGGCTGGGTTGTTTGTGCCACGACACCGAAGCGCGGTCGGGCGGCGAGTTTCAAAACGTCTTCTTGAGTCAGCACGACATCAAAATCACAGAGGTCTTCCGTCATGCCTCGCACTTCGACGTGCTCGCGCAGGCCGATGATGACGGGATGACAGCCGTCCCGCACCAGCGCCACGAGGGAGCGATGTGCGAAATGCACCAGCGGGCAGGTAGCTTCGAGCACCTGGCGACCTTTCGTCCTCAAATGATTCAGCGTTCGTTCGGATGCTCCATGCGCGGTGATCATGACCGTGTTAGTGGAAATGCCAACGACCTGGCGCTCTATTTTTACTCCTTGCGATAGAAGTTGAGACAGGACGGTTTCGTTATGCACCAGGTCGCCGAGGATGGTGAGAGGTTTGTTGGCGGCGTGCCGCGTCGCCAGCGCGATGGCATCGCGAACGCCGAAGCACATGCCGAGATGAGTAGCACGAAGAATTTTCATTTCAGAAGGGGAAGTGTGATTGGCTTGGCCCGCAAAAGCGTTCACTGACTGGTGCGGCTGGCGATCCAGTCGAGCAGGAGAAAACTGCAGGCGACGAACGGGAACACGCCGTAAAGAGTGTCGGGGGCGGAGTGCGAACGCCGATCCACGGCGAGGAAAATCTGAATCCAGAAGGCGACCGTTAGGATCGACAGCACAGTTCCTGGAATCGAGATGGGGACGTAAAACCAGCCGAGACGTTTGAACCAGCGAGTATTCATGTGAGTTTTGGTTTGTTATAGACTCTGCGTTGCAAAGTGAAAGACCGCGAGCGGCGTGGCTTGTTCAATTTTGGACCAATTATTTTCCTTTGGACTGCTGGACGATCTGTTCGAGCAGATCGATGTAGCTGGTGAAAACTTTGCGGCCTTGCTTGGTGAGCGAATAGGTCGTGAGCGGACGGCCGCCTTGAAACGCCTTCGTCACGGAGACGTAACCGGCTTCGTGCAGCGTGCGAACATGCGCGGTGAGGTTGCCGTCGGTCATCTTAAGCGTGTCGCGCATTTCAGTGAACGAAAGTTGCGGCGCGGCGGCCAGCAGCGCCATGATGGGCAGCCGGCCCTTTTCGTGGATCACACGGTCGAGCTGAAGAAATGGTTCCGGGTTCACGGTGCCGGAGTTTTTGACTCGGTGAAATAGAGGTAAACGCCATACGCCAGATGCAACGCGCCGAAGAACACGCCCATGATGCCGTGCGCGTACCAAGGGCGGGGAATGTCCGGAATGCCCAGCGCGAAAATGCCACAGCCGCCGAGGAGAATCACCCACCCGAACACTTTCATCCCCCGGGGCATGAAAAAACCCGCCGCGTGGATTGCGCAGCCGTAGAGCACCACCCAGCCGAGCGGGAGCCACAGCATGGCCAGAACGGATGCGCTCCGCGTATCGAGTCCGGTCAAATGGAAAAGCAGAATGACGCCGACGATGAAACCGGCGGCGAAGGGCGGGAGCAGCGCCTGAAGAACCCGGCGGGTTGGCGGCGACCAGAATGGTTCCGCGTCCCGCAGCGCCTGACGGCGGACCAGCACAAAGGAGCCGATGAGCGGAAGCAAACTCACCGAAAGCCAGTAACCAACAAAGCCACGCGGCGAATCGATTTGGAGAAAACCACCCGCGCTCGCGGCCAGCAGACCGATCACTCCAGTCAGCAGCATGACGGGAGCCAGCGCGCGGCGGTACAAGGCGGAGCGCTCCATTAAAGTGCGAATCACCTGCAAATGTTCAGCGGCCCAGTTCGGTTCCATGGCGTTTAACTTTGCAGTGCAAAGTAAATAAGTCAAGCCAAACCACGCACTCAAAGCGCTGGCGATTCGGGGGGGAAGAGAATCCACATCGTCGGCAGCCCGGAACTCAAGATCGAAGGCACGATGTCGAGGGCCTGAAGCGGCTCGAACACTCAATGGTATCGCGTGAGCGAGTGGGTCGTAGTGGCCACCATAATCGGGGCTTGGGACTCTGCCTGGACGCCCTCGCATAGCTCAAAATACATATTGACAATAAATACGACGTAATGTATTTTTAGTTAAATGAGTATTAAGATTTCAATTAACGCGCCGGGGATGGCGATTCAAGCCCACGTGAAGGACGAGGCGTTGACAGAACTGATCAAGCTGACTCAGGAATACCGCGAAGAAATCGGCCCGTTTAGTGAGTCACCTGTCAGTGCAGCTAGATCGTCTGCTGGCAATCCGTCCGAGACGACGAGCGAGGACGCAGTGAAAAGTTTCATAAAATCTCATGGAGCTGCTGAGCTGTTGACTCTCGTAAAATGGGAGAGCTTTCCAGACAAAATACTTCTTCTCGGAGCTTGGCATGAAGCCAGGGGAGGGAGCTTGCCATGGAAAAGTGCCGACATGGATGAACTTTTCTCGCAGGCGAAAGATAAGGGACCAGCCAATTTTCCGCGCGATATCAAACAGGCGATCAAATCTGGTTGGATTCATGCAGCCACTGCCCGCACTTACACAGTGACTGGCACTGGATGGAAGAGGATCGGCGAAGCTATTCAACGTCTCCAAATCGGCTGACCATGGACGAGGGTATTCTGCGCTACGCTCCACCAGATGAGGTTGTCCGGCTTGCGAAAGAAGCCGGGATGACGACCGGCCAGATTGTCAGAATCGTCAGCGGTTGCCTGCCTTATCGGGAAGCGTTGAAAGTGGCGCGCGACTATGCCCCACTTTTGGAAATCTCCATTTCCGAGTTTATGGAATTGAGGAGGAACGAATGAAAGCGAATCAAATCGCTTGGAGCCGGGCAATCAGCGTCTCGCTGTAGCCGTCCCGACGTAGCGAGGCGTAGTCAATCTTACCCTTCTCCCGCAGAAGCTTCTCCTTAACCGCCTTGAGCAAACGATCTCCAGCTTCCAAGCTCGCCGGGGAATAGGCTTTCTTTTTCGTCGCCGTGACTGTCGTGCTCATCGTGGGCTCAAGATACGCATTCTCTGAAAAATCTTCAATTGCGAAGTTTGATCGAAATCAATGCGGCTGCACCGTCTTTGCAGTTTCCAGATCACTCCGCCGTTGACATACTTTTGAAGACTTTTGAACAATTTGCAGACTTCGCGGAGGTAGTGGATCCAGACAGTCCTTGTCCTCCGTAGCATCGTCTCAATGACGCGGAGAATCGTATTCGAGTCAGCCCTGCAAATACATGAGCGTGGACTCTCTGGATTTCCTCCGTTCCGGGGAAACGGACATTTACGCGTTCGAGGAAATCCGGCGCGGGCAACGAATACGTTGAATGATATAGCACTCAAGACAAGTCCCACCGCCGTGAAGCGATTAGACAATTGCAGGAAGTTCCGCCGGAAACTTAGCGCGTCGTTGCGCTGCACGGCGAAAACTTCAAGACTACCAGATGCCAACTGGCGTGGTTGTGGAATTACTATCCGAGCCGGAGTTGGAATCCCAACTCCGTGTCGTCGAGTGGGTGCCGTCGGAAGGGCGGCTCAGTTTTTGGCTGGGATTGGGTTGATGCGTGGCTTTGCATCGGGAGGAAACTTGGACACGTACTTCCTTCCGGCGAGACGCTTTTCAAAGCTCTCTCGCGCTGCCTGGACCTGCTTTGGGTCAGCAAACAGGTCGATGGCTGTCAAGGCCAGTGTCTTCGCGGCTACGAGCATTCCTTTCTGGCCAATGCCCATCCCGGCGCACGCGGTCGATTGCCAGGTGTGCGCCGCAACGCCGGGCACGAACGCCGCCGCCCGAATCTCGCCTGTGGGAACTATCCAACTCACATCACCAACGTCCGTTGACCAGGAAGTGATCGCGGTTTGAATCGGTCGGACCTGCGCTGCCGAGTCCAACGGCGGCAGATCTTCCGGAGACATCGTTTTGCGAAGCTTTTCCGCGAAGGCTCGTTCTTCAGACGAGTAGTGGACGCCGCCAACGAGTTGCATGTTGCGATCAAACAATGCTGCCAACGCCTCGTTTGGAACGACGTTGGCCAACCCGCCGAGGGGATCCACTGCGAGGCGCGTTTCGGTCGCGAGCGCGCCGGCTTCGGCGCATTTCAAGATGCGTGCCCAAATTTTATCGAGCGTGACCGAATCCGGATGCCGTACGACCAGATGCACTTCGCTCAAATCGGGCACAATGTTAACCGCAGTTCCACCCTTGGTAATGATGTAGTGAATACGAGTCTCTTGCGGCACATGTTCGCGGAGGAGTTCGACCGCGTGCGTCATCACCATCACGGCGTCCAGAGCGGAACGGCCTTTTTCTGGCGACCGTCCCGCGTGAGCGGCAGTCCCATGAAATTGGAAATAAGCGCTTTGATTTGCCAGCGTGCTTCTCATGCCCGGCTCATTGGCATCGTCAGGATGCCAGGTCAGCGCCACGTCGCAGTCGGCGAAGGCTCCGGCTCGTACCATGAAAACTTTGCCCGCGCCATTTTCCTCCGCCGGGCAGCCGTAAAAACGAATCGTGCCGGGAAGTTTTTTTGACTCGATGTGTTGCTTCGTCGTAATGGCGGCGAAGGCCGTAGCCGTTCCCAGGAGGTTGTGGCCGCAGCCATGCCCCGATTTGGTCGTGTTGGCGGGCTGCTTTTCGGGAACGGCCTCCTGGTACAATTCAGGCAGCGCGTCGTACTCTCCCAGCAGGCCAACGACTGGCTTGCCTTCGCCCCAGGACGCGATGAAAGCCGTGGGAATTCCGGCAATGTTCGTCTTGATTTGAAAACCGGCGGCTTGCAGTTCGGCCATGAGCAACGCGGCGCTTTTGAATTCTTCAAAGCGAAGTTCGGCGTAATCCCAGATGCGGCGAGAAACCTCTTTGAAGTGCTCCGCGCGCGAGTCCATGTTCCGAAGAAGTTCCGTCTTGTTCGCGTCTTGATCCTCAGCAAACAAGGGAATTTGCCTTTGACTGATCATCAAGCAAGAAGTGAAAACGATCAGTCGAAGAAACAATTTACTGTCGCGGATGTGTCTGCAGGATTTCATGGCGAAGCTCATAACAAGTAGGCACCCAGCGTCAAGGCGCGATGATGAAACAAATGACAGCGAAACCTTTCGCTGTGTCGATTTCAGTTTCTTGATCGGTGCCGATGAAGACCTTTACGCGAAGCAAGCACAGGCGGCGGATGCTCGAACGGAGGTTTTGGCTTTGGGTTTATGTTGATTCTCTGAGAAGCTGGCATGGATGAAACGTAATCTCTTTTGCCCGTTCTTGTGCGCGAGCTTGATCGCCGGAGCTTGGATTCCGCGCGCGTGTGCCGCCGATCAACCGCAATGGGGCGAGGCGTGGTCGCGCAACATGGTTTCGAAAGAGCGAGGTCTGCCCGAATCGTTTGATCCCAGGACTGGCAGGAATATCAAGTGGGCCGTGAAGCTCGGCACGCAGAGTCATTCCACTCCCATCATCGCCGGCGGTCGCATTTATATCGGTACGAACAACGACGAGCCGCGCGATCCCAAGCATCAAGGTGATCGGGGCGTGTTCATGTGTCTCGAGGAAAAAACCGGCCGCCTGCTTTGGCAGCTCGTCGTGCCAAAGCGCGACGAAGACGCCTTCATGGATTGGCCTAAAATGGGAATGTCCTCGACTGCGACCGTGGAAGGCGAGCGCGTTTATCTCGTGGACAATCGCGGCGCGGTTCTGTGCCTTGACGCGAAAGGCATGGCCGACGGCAACAATGGCCCATTCCTCGATGAAGCTGCCTACATGACGCCGCCCTCCACAAATGGCACATCGCGTCAACAAATCGGCGCGGAGACTCGTCCGGAAACTTTGCACCCACCGGCGGATGGGAAACTGCTCCAGCCCGGCCCGCTTGATGCGGACATTCTCTGGAAGTTTGACATGGTTGCTGAAACCGGTGTCTGGCCGCACGACGCGGCGCACAGTTCGATTCTCATCCACGGCGACAAGCTCTATCTGAACACTGCGAGCGGCGTGGACAACACGCACAAACGCGTCCGCGCACCCGACGCGCCGAGCTTAGTGGTGCTCGACAAAAAGACCGGACGGCTGCTGGCGCGGGACGACGAACACATCGCGCCGAATGTGTTTCACAACTCCTGGGCCGGGCCTTCGCTCGGCAGAGTGAACGGACGGGAGCTGGTTTTTTTCTGCGGTGGGAACGGAGTGGTTTACGCGTTTGAACCGTTGCGGGCGAATCCGCCGCCGGGCGAGGTCTTCAAGTTGAAGCGAGTTTTTCAATTCGATTTCGATCCTGCCGCGCCGAAAACCGATGTTCACAAGTTCAGCACCAACCGCCGCGAAAGCCCGAGCAACCTCTACGGCATGCCGGTCTTCCACCGCAACCGGCTTTACGTCGCGGGCGGCGGCGACATCTGGTGGGGCAAAAACGAAGCCTGGCTCAAGTGCATCGATGCCGCTAGAACGGGCGACATCACCACAAACGGACTCGTGTGGTCGTATCCTTTACAGAAGCATGTCCTCGGCACGCCGGCGGTACAGGATGATTTGGTGTTCATCGCGGATTGCGGGCGCACGTTTCATTGCGTGGACGCGAAAACGGGCCGGCCAAATTGGACGCACGAAATCAAAGGTGAAGTCTGGGCCTCGCCCTACATCGCCGATGGCAAGGTTTATCTCGGCACGCGCAGCGGAAATTTTTACATCTTCGCGGCGAGCAAGGAAAAGAAAGTTCTGGCGGAACTTGAACTCGGCAATCCCATCAGCGCCACGACGACCGCAGCGAACGGTGTGCTCTACGTCGCGACGATGACAGACCTCTTCGCGGTGAAATCTGACGGGCAGTGAGACGGATTACGCCGTGGCAGCTTTCGTCGCTTCCAAATCGCTCCGGCGTTGCGCCATGCTCTTGAAGAATTCGTAGCCTTCGCGCAAACGACGCACGCAAACATCCTTGTCCTCCAGCATCGTTTTGATGATGCGGAGAATCGGTTTTGGGCGGAGGTAGTAGCGATGGTAGAAGCGTTCGACGCTCTCGAAAATTTCGTCTTTGCTGAGGCCAGGATACGCGAGTGCGCTCTGCTGGAAGCCGTCAGTTTCCACAAGGTCGGCTTTGTCTTTCTTCGTGAACCAGCCGTTAAGTTTCGCCTGCTCGTAAAGTTCCGTGCCCGGATACGGCGCGGCGAGGGAGACTTGCAGCGAGAAGACGTCGAGTTCTTTTGCGAAGTTGATCGTCTGCTCGATGGTCTCTTTCGTTTCCACCGGCAAACCCAGGATGAACGTGCCGTGGATCACCACGCCGGCTTTGTGGCAGTCCTTCGTGAATCGGCGCATCTCGTCGGTGGTCACGCCTTTTTTGATGCGCGTGAGGGTTTCGTCGTTGCCGCTTTCGTAGCCGACGAGAAACAGGCGCAGGCCGTTGTCTTTGAAACTCTTGATCGTGTCGTAATCGAGGTTCGCGCGGCTGTTGCAACTCCAGTTCAAGCCAAGCGGGCCGAGCTTTTTCGCGATCTCGCGGGCGCGCGGGAGGTTCGCGGTGAAAGTGTCGTCATCGAAGAAAAATTCGCGCACCTGCGGGAAGATTTTCTTCATGTAGGCCATCTCGTCGGCGACGTTTTGCGGCGAGCGGACGCGATACTTATGCCCGCCGATGGTCTGCGGCCAGAGGCAGAAGGTGCATTGGGCCGGGCAACCTCGGCCCGTATAGAGGCTCACGTAGGGATGCAGCAGGTAGCCGATGAAATACTTTTCAATCTGGAGGTCGCGCTTGTAAACGTCCGCCACCCACGGCAACGCATCCATGTTCGGGATCATTTCGCGCTCCGGGTTGTGTTTGATCTTGCCATCCTTGTCCTTGTAGGAAAGCCCGGCAATCGTCGCGAGATCGCGGCCTTCGGCGACTTCGGCGCAGGTGTAATCGAACTCCTTGCGCGCGACCCAATCAATCGCGGCCGAGGCCTTCAGCGTTTCGGTTGGCAACACCATCGTGTGTGCGCCGATGAAACCAATCTTCGTGTCCGGCTTCTGCGCCTTGATGGCTTCGGCGACCTTGCAATCGTTTTTCAGCGACGGCGTGCTGGTGTTGATGATGACGTGGTCGAAATCCTTCGCTATGGCGAGGCACTTGGCCACGTCCACGTCGTGGGGCGGGCAATCGAGCAGGCGCGAGTTCGGCGTGAGTGCGGCGGGTTGTGCGAGCCAGGTCGGATACCAATAGCTGGTGACTTCGCGCCGTGCCTGATAGCGCGCGCCCGCGCCGCCATCGAAGCCGTCGAAGCTCGGCGGTGAAAGATAAAGTGTTTTGCTCATTTGAAATCGTGTTCAGCGTTGCTCGGTCAATTTGTTGTAATCTTCGTGTGTTCCAATCCAGACCCATTCAACTGTGTCACCGACCCGTCTTCCGATGGCGCGGTAACGATCTCCGACGCGCACCGAGAACCGATTTTCTCGTGCCTTTAGTTTCTTGAACTGCAACGAAGGATGTTGATGGTTTTGTTGCCAAAGCTCGTAGGTCTTGTTCGCCTGCGTTTGCGCGTGAATCGGCAGACCCGCGTAGGCTTGCCAGAAACGACGCGTCGCTCTGGATTTCATTTCTGCGGTGGCCAGTCTTTGAGCTTTCCCGCGCGACCTTCGGTGTCCGCTTCCGCAAACAAAAAGTCCAGCTTGCCCGACGCGGCGTCCGCGTCCATCTGGGCATCCCAATCTTGCGCCTCTCTGCGAGCCAGCCACGCGGCGAGTTTTGCCCGATCAGCCGGCACTAACCGTTCGATAGCGTGTGCGATTTCCAAAACCGTGCTCATATACGGGCTGCAATTTTAGTCCGTTTTCTTGGCTTCAGCAATCTTCGCCAGCAATGCGTCGCGTTCAGACGTATCGCCCGTGCCGCAATGACTGCCGACGTGGGCTTCGTGATTGTGCGGTTCTTCTTTGCGCGAGAACGCGGCCTGCGCGCCATTCATCGCGGCGCGCGGCGAATTGATCGCGGCCTTCGCTTCGGCGAGATGGCCTTTACCGATGGAGACGCCGTTGAAGGCGCGCTTCGTCAGTTCAGGATTGGCGGCATACGGCTTGGGCTTCGCGCCAAAGTTGTATTTGAAATTCTTCCAGTTGTCGCCGCGCTGATAATTCGTGCCGAGCGCGCCGCTGGGATCGTAACCGCAATGCACCATGCAATTCTCGCAGCGCGGATCGCGGGCGACACCGTCCACGACGCCGTATTTGTCCCATTGCACCTTCGCGAGCATTTCCTGATAACCGTCGTAATGGCCGTCGGTCATCAGGTAACATGGCGCTTTCCAGCCCTTGACGTTGAAGGTCGGAATCGCCCAAGCGGTGCAGGTCAGCTCGCGTTTGCCGGCGAGGAATTCCTGATACACCGGTGTGCCGAAGATGGTGAACTTCTCGCCCCACTCCTGGATCTTGGCGAACTTCTGCCGCGTCATCTTGCGGGTGAGGAAGAAATCTTCGGGCTGTTTGCCGAGACGCTTGACCATGTCCTTCTTCGCGGCGTCATATTCGTAGCCGGGCGAAATAGTGTGCCCGTCCACATTGAGTGACGACAGGAAGGCAAACATGTCATCCAACTCCTTCACCTCTGTCTCTTTGTAAACGGTGGTATTCGTCGCAGTCTGGTAGCCGAGAATTTTCGCCATCTTGATCGCGGCGACACATTCCTTGAACACACCTTCGCGCTCGACGATGAGGTCGTGGGTGAATTCGAGTCCGTCCACATGGACGTTCCAATACATCCATTGGCTCGGGCGGATGACGATCTTGCTGCGCGCAGCCGCGTCGGATTTGCGGATGGCCTCGGCTTCCTTTTCGGTGACGAGTTCGGCCTTCAATAACTCCTGAAGTTTCAATTCCATCTCCGGCGAGTAATCCGCCGCCATGTAATCGCGCATTTTTTTGCGCATGAACATGCCGTTGGTACAGATGTAAATGATGCGCTTTTGCTCGCGCAAGCCGAGTACGAGCTCCTCGATCTTCGGGTAAATGAGCGGTTCGCCGCCGCAGATGGAAACCATCGGCGCGTCGCAGTCCACCGCCGCCGCGAGACATTTTTCCAGCGGCACCATGTCTTTGAGCGACGTGGAGTATTCCCGAATACGCCCGCAGCCGGTGCAGGTCAGGTTGCAGGTGTGCAACGGTTCGAGTTGCAAGACCATCGCAAACTTGGGCGTCTTGCGAAGTTTGTGTTTAATAATGTGGCCGGCAATCTTTGCCGACAACGCGAAGGGGAAGCGCATAAGTACGGTTACGGGAGTTGAGTCTGAGTGGGCGAAATCTGGGCCGCGAGGGTAGGCGCCGGTTCTTCCCACAAGTCGGAAGATTTTTTCGTTGGCTGGATTTGCATGAAGCCGGGCAACAAAAATGTTGCCGGCGAAACACTTTGAGTGGTGTTAAACCCGCCGCAGCCAGTCACCAACAGCGCGGCGGCTGGGAGCAGCACCGCCAACCGCAGCTTTTGATTCAAACTCATTTTGGCAGTATAAGTTGAGCCGACTAGCTGGCAACCTCCAATTTCACGCGTCAGCAGTGAAGTGCTTCAGTGGATCGCCGCCTGTATTTTCTCCCGCAGGGTTTCGAGGCGGAATGGTTTTTGCAGGAAGCCGGCCAGCCCTTGGCCGGCAAAGCGATTGACGGCTTCCTGCTCGTTGAACCCGCTCATCAGGATGACGCGCGCGTCGGCACGCTGGACGCGGAGTCGGCGAAAGGTTTCTTCGCCGTCCAGTTGCGGCATGGTCAAGTCGAGCAAAATGGCGACGATTTGATCCGCGCTTTCGTGGAAACGCACGATGGCTTCGCGGCCGTCCGCAGCGAGCACGGTGTCGAACCCCAGCGATTGCAGCATCCGCGCAGCGACCGATCGTACCGGTTCCTCGTCATCCACGACGAGCACCGTGCCCGTGCCGCTCCAGTCGGTGTTGCCAAACAGTGTTTCCGTCGAATCTTCAGCCTGTCCTTCCGCGCGCGGCAGCAGCATCCGGAAACTGGTGCCCTCGCCCGGCGCGGAGGCGACTTTCATGGCGCCGCGGTGCCCGCGCACGATGCCCAGCACCGCCGCCAACCCGAGGCCGCGCCCGGTGAATTTGGTGGTGAAGAACGGATCGAAAATTCGCGCCAGCGTCTCCCGGCTCATGCCGCAACCGGTGTCGGCGACTTCGAGGAAGACGTATTCTCCGGCGGGCAGTTCGGGCGAAAGATGCGTGCCGGCCAGGTAATTGCGATCCGCGTGCATGAGGCCGGTGGTGATCCGGATCGTGCCGCTGTTCTCGCCCAGCGCCTCGGAAGCGTTGATGACCAGGTTCATGATGATCTGGCGGACCTGGGTCGCATCGACCGCCACGGGAGGGAGGCCCGGCGGAAGATCCAATTGCAACTCCGCTTTCTTGCTGGTGGAAAGCTGCAGCAACGGCGTGGTTTCTTTCGCCAGCGTGCTCAGGTCGATCTTTTGAATCACGAACCGGCCTTTGCCCGAGTAGGCGAGCATCTGCTTGCAAAGTTCAGAGGCGCGTTGGGAAGCCGATTCGATGTGCTCGATGAAGAGTTGGACCGGCGAGTCTGGCGGCAAGTCGAGTCGCGCGAGACACGCGTTGCCCAAAATGCCCGTCAGCAGATTGTTGAAGTCGTGCGCGACGCCGCCGGCGAGGACGCCCAAGCTCTCCAACTTTTGGGTTTCCTGTAGTTTTCGCTCCATCTGCTGGCGTTCTTCCTCGGCCTGTTTGCGCGCGGTGATATCCAGCACGATGCCTTCCATGCGCAGGGGGCGTCCACTGGCGTCGTAGTAGCCGCGGCCGATCGCCGCCACCCAATGAATGCTGTGGTCGGGCCAGACAATGCGATAGTCGATGTCATATTCCTTGTGTTCGTCGAGTGCGAGGCGCAGCGCCTGGTTGGCGCGGCTGCGTTCCTCGGAATGCAGGGTCTGGAGAAACTGCTCGTAAGTCACGTCGCGCCCCGGCGGCACGCCAAAAATCTTGTAACATTGTTCCGACCACACGAGCCGGCCCGTTGCAATTTCCCAGTGCCATGTGCCCAACTCCGCCCCTTCCACTGCCAGCCGCAGCCGCTCTTCGCTCAATTGGAGAGCCTGCTCGATCAACTTGCGATCGGTAATGTCTTGCACTGTCCCGACCAGCTTCGCTGGCTTGCCCAAGTCGTCCCGCAAGACTTCCGCCTGTTCCACGACGAACCGTTGCGAACCATCGGGACGGAGGATGCGATGTTCGATCTGGTAACGTTCGCCCGTGCGCCGGGCCGTCTCGGAGCTTGCCCGGACTGCGGGCAAGTCTTCCGGGTGAACGGCGGCTAAAAAATCTGCCGTCGTCGGCGTAAATTCGTCGGCCGCGCGGCCAAAGATGCGGAAAGTTTCCGCCGACCAGCGCAACGTCTGTCGCTGAAGATCCACTTCCCAACTGCCGATCTGGCCGATCCGCTGCGCGCGCACCAGGCTCGACTCGCTCTGGCGCAACGCGTGCTCGGCTTGTGCCCGCTCCGTGATCTCCCGCGCCAGCTTTTCGTTGCTCGTTACCAGTTCCGCAGTGCGCTGGGTCACGAGCCGCTCGACTTCGGTGGTGCGCCGCCGGAGCGTGCCCAGGTAGGCGGCGATGAGTCCCGTCAAGGTCAACCCGCCCAACAACACGACGTAAGGCGTGCGCGAAGTCTGCGCGGCCACCCAATGCGGCGTTGGCCGAAAAAGCAATTTCCATTGCTGGTTGCGGATCGTCATCGGTATCGCTTTATGGATGCCGCTTGTAAATTCACTCTCGGTGGGAACGGCGGCGCGAGTGGCTGGGTTGGCGAGCGCGGCATGGTAATGAACCAGTCGGCTGGGCGGCGGCGCGGTGAGATCCAGAAACATGGCGTCTATATCCACCGACGGTAGTGTGCGAAAGGCGTGCTCCAACGTGTTGCTCGCCAGCGAAATGCCCACCAGGTAACCGCGCAAAAGAGCTGAACGTTCCGCCGGTGGAGGTTCAATCACTTTGTTGTAAACCGCCAGAACCGTGACGATGACCGGTTGATCTGTGACGCCGGCAAAATTGGCGAGCGGATCGCTTACTGCCAAATCAGCGGAAGTGCGCGCGATGGTCAGGAGGCTCTGGAATGCTGGGATGGACGCCAGGTCGCGTCCGACAAACATATCCTTCGGCAACGAAGGAGTGCCGAGCACGATGGGAAAATACTCGGCCCGGGATGGTGATGCCACGATGCGTCCGTCGGGCGTCAGATCACTGATACGAAAATCGCCGCCAAAATTTTTGCGGAACGAGACTTCAGTGCGTTCGCGCTCTTGTTTCATGACGCGGGGTGCCCACTGAAACGCCAGGAAACCTTCGTGCCGTTCCATGAGATTGCCGACGACGTTACGCAAACCAACGGGATCCACTTCACGCACCGAGACGAAAACACTTCGCAACGAATAAAGAGCTTCGCCATAGCGATCCAGTCCGGCCCAAATTGCGCTGAACTGGCTTTGCGCCCGCGATTCGAACTCCTTTTCAACCCGCTTCTGCTCCCGGCTGCGCACCAGCGCGAACAACGCGAGCGACACCACCACGCCGATTATCGCGGCCAGACCGACTGGACCCCACACGCGCGGCGGCGGAGTTCGAAGTGGCACTGGCGGTCTATTCTGCATCGGCGGCACCCTAGACGGCTGGCGAATTGTGGGCAACGAGTTTTGAATCGCGGCTCGCGTTCACCAAACTTCAACCGGGCCTCGCGGCACGGGAATTTGCTCGCGCTGCGCCGCGCCCGGCGGCTGCATGAACGACGCCACCATCGGCGGCGGTTGATAGTTCGCTTTTAACTGACCGGCGTCGTCGAGGAATTGCTTCCGCCAGTGCAGATAGTTTTCCAGGATTTCGCGGAACTCCGCTTTCGATGACAGTCGCACGATGCGTTTGTTGAATTCATTCGCCGGCCCAAATCGCTTCGCATACCACGGCGCGACTTTCCGAAACATCCGGCAGCCGTGTTCCTCGCCAAAAACTTCCACCATCAAATCCAAATGCCGGCACAGCACGCGCACTCGTTCGGCGAAGACCGGCTCCGGCAGCCGTTCGCCCGTCGCCAGGAAGTGCCGCGTGTGTGCGAAGATCCACGGATTGTAAAACGCCCCGCGCCCGATGCTCACCCCGGCGCAGCCTGTTTCCGCGAACATCATTTTGGCGGCTTCTGGCGTGGTCACGTCGCCGTTGCCAATGACGGGAATTGTCTTCACCGCTTGCACGACGGCGCGAATGCCCGCCAGCTTCACCACGCCGCCGAAGCCTTGCTCGCGCGTGCGTCCGTGGATGAAAATCGCCGCTACGCCGGCGTCTTCCAGCGCGCGCGCCAAATCCGGCGCTGTCAAATTCTCGTCGTCCCAGCCCAATCGCATCTTGGCCGTCACCGGAATTTTCACCGCGCCGGTCATGCCTTTCACGAGCGCGGCGGTCCTGCCCAACTCCGTCATCATCGCCGAGCCGCCGCCGACTTTGCAGACCTTGCGCACGGGACAGCCCATGTTGATGTCCACCGATGAAATGCCCATCGCTTCGAGGCGAACCGCTGCGTCGCGCATTTCTTCCGGCACCGATCCGAATAGCTGCACTGCGAGCGGACGATCGGCCGGACACGTCTCGATCAACTTGAACGCCTTGGGATTTTTTTCGAGCAACGAACGCGCGTTCACCAAATCCGTCGTCGCCAGATCGAGTCCGCCGACTTCACGCAACGTGAGACGAAACGGCAAATTCGTGTAACCCGCCAGTGGCGAGAGAAACAAATTCGATTTCAGATTAAGCGAGCCAAAACGCATCGTGCCAGCGATCTTAACCGGGCGCTGGGTGTTTCGTCAAAGCCGCGCATGAATCGTTACTTGCCTCCGAGCGTGCCGAGCGGCTTCCGCGCTGGTCAAAGTGAGTTGTTCACATCCGCTGCGGATGTTTGAACATTTTGTTCGGCGGCGGTGTCTGGACTTGGCAAACTCACGTCGAGCAATGGTTGCGCAAAAACTTTTATGACATCGCCAGGCATTTCGTTAAGCACGCTGCGTCGTCCGCCCCGGCCGGTCGTGCGTGCCGGCTTGGATCTGTCCGCCGAACGACTGCGGCGCACGATTCGCCTCGGCCTCCGCAGTCTCTGGCTGCATCGGCTGCGCTCGTTCCTCACCGTGCTGGGAATTGTCTTCGGCGTGTGCTCTGTCATCGCGATGCTCGCCATCGGCGAAGGTGTGAGCTTCGAGGTGCAGGAACAAATCAAGAGCCTCGGCAGCCAGAACATCATCATTCGCAGCGTGAAGCCGCCGGAGGAACAAAAAATTTCCGAGCGCAGCAATCAAAGCTTCATGCTCGTCTATGGGCTGACCTACAACGATCTCAAGCGCATCAAGTCCACCATCCCCGGCGTCGATGTCGTCGTGCCCGGCCGCATCAAACGCGACGACGTGTGGAACATTTCACGGCGCCTGGGCTGCGAAATTCTCGGCACTGTCCCGTGGTATCCGCAGACGCGCAACCAGCGGGTCGCGCGCGGACGATTTTTCACGGACAACGAAATGGAGGAAAAGGCCGCCGTGTGCGTGCTCGGGGCGGAAGTAGCTGAGACATTGTTTCCGTTGACTTCACCCCTCGGCGGCGACGTGCGGGTCGGGCCGGATTACTACCGCGTCATCGGCGTGATGGAGGCCGCCAGCAAAGGGCCGAAAACTTCTGAGACGGGCGAGAACACGAAGGACTCCGGCGGCCGGCGCGTCTTCATCCCGCTGGAAACCGCCAAGACCCACTACGGCGAAACTTCGTTCCGCGCCCGCAGCGGCAGTCAGGAAGCCGAGCGCGTCGAGTTGCACGAATTGACGATCAAGATCGCCGACCGCGAACAGGTCGTGAACGTCGCGCAGGCGATCAAGGATGTGTTGGAGAAAAACCACAAAAAGAAAGATTACGAAATCGTCGTGCCGCTGGAGTTGTTGAAACGGGCCGAGCGCACGAAACAAATTTTCAACATCGTGCTCGGCTCCATCGCCGCGATCTCGCTGCTCGTCGGCGGCATCGGCATCATGAACATCATGCTCGCCAGCGTGACCGAGCGCACGCGCGAGATCGGCATCCGCCGCGCGTTGGGCGCCAAACGCCGCGACATCATCGTGCAATTTCTGGTCGAGACCGTGATGCTCGCGGGCGCGGGTGGCGTGCTCGGCGTCGCGCTCGGCGTTTCGATTCCCCAGGCCGTCAGCCGCTTCGCGGGCATGATGACGATTGTCACGTTCTGGTCGCCCGTCGTTGCGTTCTCGATCTCCGGCCTGGTCGGGGTCGTGTTCGGAATTTATCCCGCGCTGCGAGCGGCCAACATGGATCCCGTGGAAGCGTTGCGGCACGAATAACGCACTTGAAAACTTCCACCGGCAATCCGTCCGGACGAGACTTTCGCCTCAATTGGCCGGAGTCAAAACCATTTTCCAAATCACCTCCGCCGCGCGCTGACTTGCGCCCGTGCCGCCTAGGGAAGCGACTACTTCGCGAAGCTTTTCGATGATACGGCCGCGTCGTTCTGCGTTGTTCAACAACTCAAGCGCGGCGCGCGAAATATTTTCTGCGGTCGCGTTGTTTTGGATGAATTCCGGGAAAATCTCTTCGTTGGCGAGCAGGTTGGGCATCGCGAGAAACTGCACTCGGATGATGCGCTTCCCAATTTGGTAGGTGCTCCACGAAGTTTTGTAGAGCGCGATCGTCGGCACGCCGAAATACGCGCACTCCATCGTCACCGTGCCGGTCGAGGCGATGGCGATCGTGGCTTCGCGCAGCGCCACGTCGAGTTCGCCGATCTGGATTTCCAATTCGTCCGGTGGCAAAAAAGATTGCGCGAGCGCCGCCAAATCCGCGTTCGGTAAAACCATACGCGCACGGATCTCCGGCTGGTTGATCTGTAGTTTCTCCAGCGCGGCGAACATCACCGGCAGATGCCGCTTGAGTTCGCCGACGCGACTGCCCGGCAGGAGCAACACCAGCGGTGACGGGTTTGGAGTTTGGAGTTTGAGGTTTGGAACTTGGAATCGGTCACAGATCGGATGGCCGACAAATTCAACGCGCAGTTCCGGCTCGCGCTCCGCGTACCACGATTTCTCGAACGGAAAGATCGTCAGCAGTAAATCAAAATGGCGCGCCATCGACTTCGCCCGCCCGGGCCGTGAGGCCCACACTTGTGGCGAAACGTATTGGATGATTTTCGGCTGCCAGTTCGATCCTTCGCGGCGAATTCGCTGCCGCACGGCGCGCGCAAAGCGGCGATTGAAGCCCGAAAAATCCACGCAGATGATCGCGTCGGGTTGGCGCTCAAAAGCGAGTTCGAGCAGTCGGTTGAAGAGGCGCTTGAACTTCGCGTAGTTCTTCAACACTTCGATCAGTCCAATGACCGAATGTTGCGTCAAGTCGAGCGCGAGTTCGACGCCGGCGGCGGCTGTCTTCGGCCCGCCCGCGCCGAAAAATTGAGCGCCGCTGCCGCGTCGCCGATCATCGCTATGCTCCAAACGTGACACCAGACCACGGCAAGCAGGCGGAGCCACGGCGGCAGGATCAATTCAACACCACGCATTGGAGCGTCGTCCTTGCGGCGCGCGGCGACGACACGACTTGTGTCCACGCGGCTCTCTCCACGCTCTGCCAGGCTTACTGGTATCCGCTTTATGCTCACGTTCGCCGGCGCGGACACGATGCCGAAAACGCGCGCGACCTGACGCAAGGATTCTTCGCCCAACTGCTCGCTCGCAACGCGGTCGAACTCGCCGATCCCCAACGTGGTCGCTTTCGCACGTTTTTGCTCGCGGCATTGGACAACTTTCTCCATCACGCTCATCGCGACGCGCAGGCGCTCAAGCGCGGCGGCGGGAAGGAGACCGTTTCGCTGGACGCGCAGGATGCCGAGCAACGCTTCGCGCTCGAACCGGCCGATGAGCGTTCGCCGGATCGCGAGTTCGACCGCCGCTGGGCGCTGGCCACGTTGGAACGAGCGCGCGGTCGGTTGCGGCACGAATTCGCCCTCGCGGGCAAAGCGGAGTTGTTTGATTTGCTCCGTCCGCATTTGCAAGGCGACGCCGATGGGCCGGCCTACGCGCCAATTGCCGCGCAACTCAACCTGACCGTCGGCGCGGTCAAGGTGACGGTGCATCGGTTGCGGCGGCGGTATGGCGAATTGCTTCGGGAGGAAGTGGCCCAGACGCTTGCGAATCCAGCGGACGCCGAGGCGGAAATTCGCCATCTGATTGCCAGCTTGTCGTAAAGAATCCAGCCGGAAGATTTTTTGTAACCTTCGTTCCTGGTCCGGCTAGAACGGCAGCAGATGGACAAGCTGCCTCAAGTTGAAACTGTGGACACAAGCGGGATGACAGTCCGCGCAACAGCGAACCATCGTATGAACCAGAACCCAACTTGCCCGCGTTGCGGCGGCGCGCAAACCAAAGAAGGACTTTGCCCGCGCTGCGAAATGGCCGTCGCGCTCAATTTCGAGAGCATCGCCACCAAACTTTCCGATTCGGTGCCGAGCGCTGAAACCAATCCTCAACCCGCAGCTCCCATCTCTCCACCGGCTTTCGGCCACCCTCTCCCATCGGATGGGAGAGGGGCTGAGGGTGAGGGCACTCCCTTCGGCGACTACGAATTGCTCGAGGAAATCGCCCGTGGCGGCATGGGCATTGTCTATAAAGCCCGCCAACGCTCCCTCAATCGCCTCGTCGCGCTGAAAATGATCTTGGCCGGCCAGTTCGCCGGCAAACAGGCCGCCCAGCGATTTCGCGGCGAAGCGGCGGCGGCGGGCGTGCTGCAACATCCCAACATCGTTGCCATCCACGAGATCGGGATGCACGACGGCCAGCACTTCTTTTCGATGGATTTCGTCGAGGGCCAGAACCTTTCGCAACTCGTCGGCAATCGTCCGCTGCCCGCCCACCACGCCGCGCGCTACGCAAAGCTCATCGCCGAGGCGATTCACTACGCGCACCAGCAAGGCATTTTGCACCGCGACCTCAAGCCGTCCAATGTGCTCATCGACGCCGCGAGCGACCAGCCGCGCGTCACGGACTTCGGCCTGGCCAAGCGGCTGGACGGCGAATCCTCGATCACGATGACGGGCCAGGTGCTTGGCTCGCCCAACTTCATGCCGCCGGAACAAGCGAGCGGGACTCGCGGCAAAGTGGGCCGGCACAGCGACGTGTATGGACTGGGCGGCATCTTGTATTTTCTGCTGACCGCGCGACCACCTTTCCAAGGCGAAACGCTCGAAGCAACGATTCACGCGGCGCTGCACGTCGAGCCGATTGCGCCGCGGCTGCTCAACGCGAGCGTGCCGCGCGACCTCGAAACGATTTGCTTGAGGTGCTTGGAGAAGGAACCGGCCAAGCGTTACGCCAGCGCGCAAGAACTCGCCGACGAACTTGGCCGCCTTCTGCGCGACGAACCAATTCATGCGCGACCCGTCAACGCTCCAGAAAAAGTGTGGCGCTGGTGCCGACGCAAACCGGCCTTGGCCGCCTCGCTCGCCGCGGTCTCCGCGCTCTTGTTCATCATCGGAGTTGGCTCGCCCGTCGCGTTGGTTCGCATCAACGAAGCCCGCCGTCACGCCGAGACGCGCGAACTTGACGCGCGCCGCGCTCAATACGCTTCGGACATGAACCTCGCGCACCAGGCGGTCAACGAGGGCGATTTCTTTCGCGCGCTGCAATTGCTCGAACGCCATCGGCCCGCTGCGCGTAGCGGCGAACTGGCGTTCGCCGCCGATTCTGTCCGAGCGACTCAAGCAGCCCGATTTACCAACAGCACCGACGCAGCGCGTGAGATCAGCGGCGTTCGCCAGAACGCCGCTACACCCGATCTGCGCGGCTGGGAATGGCGCTACTTGTGGCAACAGTGCCGGGGCGAAGAACGATTTATTCTTGGCCAGCACACCAACGACGCGACTGCGGTTGGCATCTTGCCCGATGGCAAAACCGTGTTCTCTGCCGGAGCGGATAAAACGGTGCGCCTCTGGAACCTCGATTCGCGACAGCCGATCGCCGTCTTGCCGCATGACGAACGCGTGATTGGCGCGGCGGCTTCGCCCGATGGCCGCTGGCTGGCGACGGCAACTCAAAAACTTGATCAGCGTGACGAATGCTCATTGCAGCTGTGGGATATAGCGACTCGCCGAGTGGCGGCGATCCTTACCACGAACTATTGGTTACGGCCCACGCTAGTCTTTTCGCCAAACAGCAAGTATGTGGCGTTCGTTAATCAAACTCCAAACGGTAGTGTTCACTTGTGGGATGTGACGGCACGAAAGGAAATCGCCAGCTTCCCGACTTACTTCCCGTACTTGGGTCCGCTCGGTGTCGCATTTTCGCCCGACAACCGCACCCTGGCCTACAATCGGGACTACAGCGGTGACATCTGTCTCTGGGATGTGGTTGCTCGTAAAGAAGCTGGCCACCTCAGCGGACACAGCGATCTTCTCCAAGCATTGGCTTTCGCGCCCGATGGCGGCACTCTCGCCTCCGGCTGCGCCGATGGAAACATCCGACTCTGGGACATGTCCGACGGGCATACGAAGCTAATTCTCACCAACCATCGTGGCAGCGTCATCTGTCTCGCGTTTTCTCCCGACGGCAAAACACTGGCCAGCTCCAGCGGTAGCGAGCAAACCGTGAAGCTGACCGAGGTGGAGACCGGCGTGCCCTTGGGTGAATTTCGCGGACATACGAAGCCTGTGACGAGCCTGGCCTTTACCGCAGACGGTCACACGCTCATCACCAGCAGTGGGGATTCAACCATGCGCGTCTGGGATGTTCCGCCCCATCCCGACGACACCTCCGCTAGAAAGTTGCCAAATGATTTGAGCCAATGGACCAGTGGCAACTTCTCCGCCGCTTTTCTCTCGCCTGATGGCCGACATCTGCTGACGGCTTTCAGTGACGGCGGATTCAGCCTGTGGGATGTCGCTACATTCAGCGAGAGTTCGCGCTATCCGCAACCCTTGACCAACTCGATCACCGCCGCTGTCACCTCGGGTGGCCAGCTTGCGGCCTTCGCGACCTTCGATGGCAGCCTGGCGCTTTGGGACCGACAAACGGGCCGGACCCGCTGGCTGATGGAAACGAAGATGGCAATGGTTCACCGATTGGCCTTCTCACCTGACGGCCAGCAACTGGCCATTGCTGGTGACAAGAGCATCCGCCTGTTGGATGTCGCCGACGGAAAGGAAGCCGTGACTTTTTCGGCCGGCGGAGAATTTGCGTTTGGTCTGACTTTCTCCAACGACGGGAAAAAACTTCTGGCTGGCTTCGAATTTGGGGCGGTCAGAGTTTGGGATCTCACCGCTCGGCGGGAAATCGCGACCCTGCGTGGTCATAGTGACCAGGTGCATGGACTGGCGCTCCTGCCCGACGGACAAACGCTCGTCTCCGGCGCGCAAGACGTTCGCTTGTGGGATGTCGCTTCGGCGCGCCAGAAACTCGCGCTATCTCCCCGGCCAACCGGGTACTGGGCCTGTACGGTTTCGCCGGATGGCGGACGGCTGGCGGTGGGAGCGGGCGATGGCTTGATTACCATTTGGGATCTCGTCTCGCTCCAGGAAGTGGCAACTCTAAAGGGCCACACTAAGGGGATCATCCGCATAGCCTTCCAGCCGGACGGCGACACGATCGTCTCGGTCAGCCGCGATCAACTCCTCGTCTGGCGCACGCCTTCCTTCAAACAAACCGACGATCCAGCGCCGACCACTAATCGTTGATCACCATTCCTGATAACGACCGCCAGATATTCCTCGAAGCCGAAATTGAAAGGCAAAGCCAACTTATGAAAACCACCCCACCGTTGTTTCTGAACTCTCAACGTTCAACTTTCAACCGCCGCGCCACGCGCGGCTTCACCCTCATCGAACTCCTCGTCGTCATCGCCATCATTGCCATTCTCGCGAGCTTGCTGCTGTCCGCTCTCTCACGTGCAAAAGCAAAAGCACAGGGAATCCTGTGCTTGAACAATCTTAAGCAGATGGGTCTCTCTTGGTTGATGTACGCGGACGACAACAACGACCTCGTCCCACCAAACTTGAGCAGTTTTAATAGCCCGTATGACACTAACCTGCGATGGGTCACGGGCGTGCTCATGTACAATGCGTCCTCGACCGACAACACCAACACGCTGCTCCTGGCGAAAAGCCATCTCTGGAAGTACCACGAGTCGGCAGCCATCTGGAAATGTCCCGGCGACCAATCGACATCGAAACACGGCGGGCGTCTATACCCCCGCGTTCGCAGCATCTCGATGAATTGCTATGTGAGTGGCCCCCGGCCTCCAGGTTACGACGACCCGTTCGACGCGAACGGCTACCTCCGGAATTGCCGAAGAATGTCGGACTTCATCAATCCCTCGCCCAGTCGTACGTGGGTTTTCATTGATCAGCGCGCCGATAGCATCGAGAACGGCATGTTTGGCTTGCAGGATCATAGCATCGACCCGACGCCGCCAGCACAGCTCGAGTTTGTTGAGTATCCCGCCAATTACCATAATCGCGCCGGCAACCTTCAGTTTGCCGACGGCCATGTTGAGTCACACCGCTGGTTGGACCCGCGCACAATGCCGCCAATGGGGAGCCTACGCCCGATTAGCGAGGGCGGGAGTAATTCCACACGAAGTCCCGGCAACAAGGATCTTCTCTGGCTGCTGGAGCGAGCGACCGCGCGCAAGTAACCCGGACGGGCGTCACAAGGACCCTCGTTGTCTTCCCATCGCGCGGGAATAGTGCCTTGAGGAACTGCAGGCACAAAGTCAGCGACGTCTGCGTGAATTCATGCGCAAAACGATCAACGCCATCACTCGCCGCGAAGGTTGACCAGACTGGCAGCCCGGCATAATCTTCGCGCATGAGATTTCGAGTGTTAATCGAGCCGGACGAGGACGGGGTGTTCGTGGCCGAGTGTCCGGTTTTGCCCGGTTGTGTGAGCCAAGGGCAGACGCGCGACGAAGCTCTGGCGAATATCAAGGATGCCATCGCGGGCTACCTCGCCAGCCTAGCAAAACACAACGAGCCGTCACCGTCACCGATTACGGAAGAGTTGGTGGACGTGCCCGTATGAGCAAGCTGCCGGTCTGCTCCGGTTCGGCGGCGGTGCGCGCGTTTGCCAAGCTTGGTTACGCGGTCGATCACCAAAGCGGCAGGCACATCATTCTGCGGCACCCTTCCTCCCGGCGGCTTACGGTGCCCATCATCGCGAGTTGGCGAAAGGAACGTTGCGGGCATTGATCCGCGAGGCAGGTTTGACGAAGGAGCAGTTCACCGAGTTGTTGTAGCCAACGGCAGGCTGGCCAGAACTACCGCACTCAAGCCACGGCGACTCTATTGCGGTAATGGCTGCGCTGCCGGCATGGCCCGCAAGTTGAGAGTCGAGTATCCGGGATTGATTCACCGCCTGATGAGTTGCAGCGATCGACGGGAACTTATTGGTTGGTCGGCAGTCGCCCATGCGTTGACGCAACCTTTTCCTTTTCTCTCCGCAACTAATCCGCTAAACACTCCGCGTGTATTTGGAATATTACGGTTTGACGGAGCCGCCGTTCGACATCACGCCTAATCCGCGGTTTCTCTTTTTCAGCCCCAAACACCGCGAGGCGCTGAACCATTTGCTCTACGGCATTCGCGAGCGCAAAGGCTTCGTGCAGCTCACCGGCGAAGTCGGCGCGGGCAAGACCACGCTCTGCCGTTCGCTGCTCGAACAGTTGGACGAGAAAACCTACTCGACCGCGCTCATCCTGAACCCGGCGCTCAACGCGGACTTGTTGATGAAAGCCATCGCGATGGAATTCGGCCTCAAGGTCAAAGGCATGGATCGCCTCGAAACCGTCGAAGTGCTCAACGAATTTTTGCTGCAACAAGTCGAGCAAAACAAAATCGCCGTCCTCATCATCGACGAAGCGCAGGATTTGAATCACGAGTTGCTCGAACAAGTCCGGCTCCTTTCCAATCTCGAGACGGACAACCGCAAGCTGTTGCAAATTCTGTTGATGGGCCAGCCGGAGTTGCGCGACCGGCTCAACGATCATCGCTTGCGCCAACTCCGCCAGCGCATCACGGTGCGGTATCACCTGCGGCCGCTAACACGACCGGAAGTCGCCCAGTACGTCCAACATCGACTGCAAATTTCCGGAGCGAAGGGCGCGCCGTATTTTACGTGGGGCGCAGTCTGGCGAATTTACCGCTACAGCGCGGGCGTCCCCCGGCTCGTCAACGCCGCGTGCGACAAATGCCTGCTCGCCGCGTTCGTCCAGCAGCGCGACCAGATCGATTATCGGATCGCAGGCCGCGCGATTCGCGAACTCGAAGGAGAAATTTCCGTATGAGCTTAATCAACGACGCCCTCAAACGCGCACACCAGCAGCAGCAGAATCAACCGCCGCGTGTGCCGGGCGTTCCGTTGCAGCCGGTCAACTACGATCAGCGCGGGCCGAACCCGTGGATTTTTTTCGCGGTGATCCCGCTGGTCATTCTTCTGCTCGGGCTTGTCGGTTGGTATCTTTTGACGCCCAGCAAATCCAAAGCAGTCCGTGTTCAAGGTGTTAACACAGTCAAGCAAGCGACAAGCCCTTTGCGGCAAACCTCCGGAGAAAATGCCGTGAGTGTGCCTGCAAGCGCGTTTCAGCCTCCATCACGAAACATCGAAGTACGACACGCCTCGGGCGTAAATGTGGTTACTGCACCGGCGATTGATCTTCGCCCACCACCCGCTGTGCCGACTTCACGAACGGAAACGAAGCTGCGCGCCGCCGTTGCCGCGCCAACCAATCTCGCCGTGCGGACCAAACCAATTCCAGCGTCCACTCCGGCCGAGAGTCGCGTGCCGAGCGTTGCGCGTGAAACTCCAGTCGCGCCTCCGACTTTAACTCCGGCGGTTACGCCAGCAGTAGCGAGCGAAAATCCGGTTGCCCCACCGGTGGCTGCGACCACCACGCCGGAGACAAGAGCAGCCTTCCCCACTCTCAAACTCCAGGGCATTTACTATCGCCTCAACAATCCATCCGTCCTGATCAACGGCCGCACTTTGTTCATCGGGGATCGCATCGAAGGCGCGCGCATCGTGAAAATCGAGCGCCAGAACGTGACGGTCGAATTCAGCGGCCAGACGAAAGTGATTGAACTTTGACGCCTTTGCCGGAAGTCCGCCGCCAACCGCAGAGCTGATGGGAGAAACTTGCGTGGATTCGAGCGAGCGGAATTGGGAACAGCGAGGATGAATTTTCTAAATGGAAAGCTGGCAATCTCGCCCTTGCTGGCGCGCGTTGTCCCGTTCGCGGTTTTCATCGGCTTGACCGTGCTGCAAGAGCAACTGGGCGAAACCGCGCGCTACTGGATTTACCTCGCCAAAACTCTGGCGGGTGCGTGGATGATCTGGCTCGTGCGTCCGTTTGTGGCGGAAATGAAATGGGCGATGAGCTGGGCAGCGGTCGCGGCCGGCGTCGCGGTGTTTGCGCTGTGGGTGGGCTTGGATCCGCTGTATCCGCATTTTGGCAAGAGCGGTCCCGGGTGGAATCCCCATTCCGTCTTCGGCGTCGATTCAACTTTGGCGTGGTTCTTCATCGCAATCCGCTTGGCTGGCTCCGCCATCGTGGTGCCGCCGCTGGAGGAAGTTTTTTATCGCTCTTGTGTCTATCGCTATCTTGCGGAAAAAGATTTTCTAAGCGTGCCGCTGAATCGATTCCTCCCGCTGCCCTTTGTGGTCACGTCGGTCGCGTTCGGATTCGAGCACGCGCAATGGCTGGCCGGAATCCTGTGCGGCTTCATTTATCAGGGCCTGGTCTGCCGGACCGGTCGGCTGGGCGATGCGATCTTGGCGCACGCGATCACGAATTTCCTGCTCGGCCTTTGGGTCATTTGGAAAGGCGCGTGGCAGTTTTGGTAAATCTTTCCCGGGTACGCGATCGGAAGGTTTTCCCGCGCGCGCTTCAAGGCACGGCGACCGCACGATAAAACCGTTTCGCAACCGTTTTGGTGCTACTGTCCGTGAACTCAAACAGTCCTCGAAACGGGCGATTCGTCGCCACTGCAGACCAGGACTTGAAATCGGGCGAACTTTGCAACACCAGCGCACCGGACGGCGTGCCCGTGCAGGTCAAATGAATGCTGCCGCCGGCGACGCGCGTGACTTCTTGCACGACTGGCGGCTGGACCTTGTTGTTCACCGACAAAATCACGGCATTGTTCCGATAGTCCACTTTCCAAGCCAGTCCCGGCGGTAGCGAGGCCACGTCCGTGAGGTTGAAGTAACCAACTCGCCGCTGGCAACTCAACACACGGAATGAATCGCCGGGCAACGGCGTGTAGTCCGGTTTGAGGGCAAGAACCAGTTGCCCGTCCAACGCTGCCGTGCCACCGATGGTCATGAACTCCGTGTCAAAGCCAGGATCGGGCTGGCTCAACTCGAGCTTGAGCGTGCCGGAAGCCGTTTGAGTAAAATCGGAATTGAGGGTCAGGAATTGATCGCTCGTCAGGAACATGTGGCCCGCATTGACCACGCCAGCGCGGGGCGCCTTCACGGTCAGCGCCGTCTCGTTGATCAATTGCCCGGCATTGAAAAGATCGCTCTGAATTTCGCGCGCCCCACCCGGCCCCGCACGACTGTAGATGACGCCGGTGGTAGAATTAGTAATTGCGCCAGCCAACACGATGAGTCCCGCGTCGAAGGGCGCGTTCGTCGCATCGAGATAAAGCACGCCTTCGTTCCGGAAACCGTTTGTGCTTGTGAGGTAACCGGGACCGTTCTCATTTGAGCCGAGGATGCGCACGGTTTGTCCGCCCGGCACGTCGCCGAGTAGTTGGCTCGTCGTGGCGTTGATCTGGAACGAGGCTTCGTTGGTGGCGGATGACAGCAATTGCAAGGCAGCATCGACCAGCAGCGGTTCGCCCGTGATGATCCCGCCAGAATAGACAAATGTTGCTTGATGCATCTGAAATCGTCCGGTGATGGTCAGCCAGCCGGCTTCCTGGAAAAAATATCCGTTCGTGCAGTAGTAGTAGCAGGGAATGTTGGTGGCCACGTTGAACAGGCCGCGCTGATGGAACAGCCCGTTCGTCTTCGTCATAACAAGTCCGTATGACGCGTCGAAATTTCCGTAGTTTATGACGTCGGCCGTGAAAGATCGCCCGCCGCCCGCGCCGCCCAGAAACTCGATCAGGCCGGAGGCAAGGTTCGTAACCGCCCCTTGTGGCACGGTCAGGTCAACGTCGTAGGCATCATCAATCGATTCCAGCAACAGCGTGCCGGCATTTTGGAATCCGCCAGAGATCGTCGGGCTGGTGCCTTGCAGCCAGACCCGATTAGTCGGGCCGATGTCGTCGATGGCGCAAGCGGACAGCAAGCCACTGATCAAAACGAAAAACCAACCGAATGAATCAAACAGTCTTTTGAGCATGTTAATTTGCGATGAAATCGAACGCGTGTGGAGAAGCGTTTCCCGCTCCCGCGTCGGTTGTCCGAACCGCCGCACAAGCTATCATCGCCGGCGCGGGCAGTCGAGACGAAATCATTTTTCCGCGCACGCAAAATTTGCGAGACGGGTTCAACGAACAGCTTCCTACGAAGTCCGGACTTTGCGGGCAAGTGACTCGCAAGGGGCCGAGTGAATTTGTCCTCGGCCTTAGCCGCCATTGACGAAGACGCGACTCGGTTCGAGGGCGTAAGGGCACAGCCAGCCCGGAGTGTTGTTCAGCGGGAGCACGCTGGGGTCGAGCGCGATGCCGAGCGCTCCGCTCATGAAACTCCGGCGCGCCTGCATCCGCAGCCAGCAGGCCGGATGGCGGCGCGCAAGCTCCGAGCGCAACGTTTCGTCCGCCAGCACAATGCCGTCTTCCGCGTTCACGTAGCAGAACGGACCCTGCGACACCGGAATGATGTCCATCTGGATTGCCATGCCGGAGCGAAGCAGGCAGGTGTTGTCCGCTTGAAATGGCGAGTGCAGCCATTCGTCCAGGTGGATCAGGTGCCCGGGATTCACGGCGAACTCCATCAATTCCGGGTCGCGCACGACGTGCGCTGCGGCATGGATTTCCCCGCCCGAAGTCCCGATCTTCATCCGCTCATACCAAGCGACAACCACGTCAAAATAGTTGCCGGCGAAGCGCGGATAAAATGCCGCCAGCTCTGGAGTCAGGTCGCGCTCGCTTGCAGCCACCATGCCTGCCCGGCAGCTCAACGCACCCCACAGACCCTGGGCCAGCGAGAACGGCGCGCCCAGTTGCGCCCGCCGATGGCTCGGAGTGGACAAACCTCGGCGCACTTTCTCGCCGAAGCTCGCCATCGCATGACACGAGAAAGGCAGCCCCGAAGCTGTGCCTGTCAGAGCCAGGTCGCATTCGCGAACCCCCGGCGCAAGCTGCTTGACGGACTTCCGGATCGCGAGCGACGTGTGAATCGCCGCGTGTTCCATCAGCGCAATTTGATCGACGGAGTTGACGCTTCGCAAGCCGTCTTCGGGATTCACAAACATGGCTGTGGCGTTTCGCACCAACCGGCGGTCGCCCGCTAACTCGCGGAGCGCATCCATCAAGTACGCGGGCATGTCGGAGGCATATTCATTCCCCTCCACCAGCCCGTGCTCATAATACTTCCATCCGACGCAGCCGATCCTGGTTCCGGTCCCCAGCCCGAAATCCGAGAGAATCCGCTTCAGCGGCCGCGAGCTGTTCCGGGGCTGGCCCAACAAACTGAAATCCTGAAATAGCTCCACCCGGCAGCCGACATCTGTTTGCGGCAGATAACCCAGACACTCATTTCCGACCAGCAGCAGGGTTTCACCGGATCGGTTCAGCAACAGCAATGCTTCCTCAAATCGGGGATCCATTCCTGTTAGGTAAGCGAGGTTGGCAAGATGCTCCCGGTCGCCATAAATCACGAGGAATTCCAGATCCGTCTGAACTAGCCGGGCGGCGGCCGCATGGATGCGTGATCGATATTCCTCGGTTGAGATGGCAGGGCATTCCTGATCTGCGCCGTCGAACTCCGGCAAGCTGACTTCTTTGATCGAGTTCATGATGGTTGAGTTACTTCGGCAAATCCACACAGCGGAGAAAGGATAGGAACCAGCCGGGGAATCATTCAGACACTTGTGACAGATCGCGCTTCAGCGCTTCAGGCCGCCGTGCCTGGAGCACCCACATCACTGCTAAACCCAGGATCATCAAGGCCACAAAACAATACGGCGCCAGGTTGAAGGGCGGCTTCTGGACCGCCCATTGGCTGAAGTTGAGGAGATTTTCCGGGAACTCCCAGACGGTAATGACGACCACAGGGATAAGCATCAAGGTTCCCATCGCCGGCACCACGCCGTGACGCCAGATCGAGAAGTCCGGGCGGTGCCGCTGCCACACGAAGAGGGTGAGCGCGACGTTGGCGAGCATGTAGAGCACGATCACGGCGAGCGAGCCAATGGTTCCAATAAACGGGAAGATCGTGCCCGGCCCGAGGCACACGCCGACCAGCAGAAAGCAGGCGATTTGCAGGATCTGGAAAACGTGAACAGCCACGTAAGGCGTGCGGTGAACCGGGTGGATTTTCTTCAGTGGCGCAGGAAGGGTTCTGGCCAGCGCCATGGTGTAGATCACGCGAGTGGCAGCATTGGTGCCTGAAACACCCAAGGCCAGCGTGCAGTTGATCAACGCGAAAAAGACGAGCCACCAGCCGTTGCCCCAGACTTTTTTGACGAGCGTGTAGTAGGAGTCCTCGTTGACGAACCCGGCCAGGTTGGCGGTGCCCCAGCCCACGGCGCTGCTGTAGGCCATGAAGACATAAAAGACGCCGACAATGACCAGCGAAAGAAAAATTGCCAGGTAGATGAAGCGTGTCGGGCGTTTGCTTTCCTCGGCCAGCGGCGCGGGAGCCTCAAAGCCGCTTAGCGCCAAAATAGAGAAGACCATGCCGCCCAGGACGCCCCATTTCTTCGGAGCCGACGACGGATCCAAAGGCGCGGTCATCGATGATCCGTCGGCCGGATAGATGAGGAACGTCACGCCGAGTGCCAGCAGAATCAATATCTCGACTGCACCGAGGATGGCGGTGGTGTGCGCCGAAAGCCGGACGCTGCGGTAGGTGAGAATCCACACGACGACACTCATCGCGACCGAGAAGATCCACCAAGGGATGTCGTAGCCGATACCCGCCTTCACAAATCCGGCCGTCGCGAGACCAAGGATACCAATGGGCGCCGCCGGGCCGACAACTTCATAAATCAAGTAGCTCCATGTCGTCAGAAAGCCCCAGCGAGGCCCGAGGCCGCGTGAAACGAAGGTGTAGTAGCCGCCGCTGGACGGTACATAGCGCGAGAACTGCGCCACAGTGTTCGCGATCAGGAAGCAGACCACTACACTTAGAAGCAGCGACAGCGGCATCGCTGCACCCGCGTGGGCAGCGATCACGGGCAGAGTGAAGACGACGTTGACGGCCGGCGCTATGTGTGTGATGCCTTGAAACACCACGTCCCGCAAGCTAAGCGCATTGTGGTTAAGTTGAGCAGGTTGTGCAGGCATCTCTAGTGCGTTATGTTACACGCCGCTATGACTGGGTGTCGAGGAGTCATTGCCAAACACCAGGGCGCATCTCAGTTTCCAGCGGAGTTGTCGGGAGAGGTGTGCGGGAAGAGAAGGCGCCAGCGGTGGTTGCGCCAGAAAGTTTCCGAACACATCAAGGCTTCATCGCCTTGCTGGCTCCAGAACTGCCCGATGCGTTTGAAGCGGCATTGAGTCTGCCGCCAGGAGGCTTCGACCGGACCACTGCCGATGAGTTCGCCCTGGCGCGCGCCGGCCCGATAGTCCATGCGCGCTGCATGTTCGTGAAAGTATTTGACCGCGCGCGCGACTGTTTCGCCGGCGGATTGGTCTTTGAGTCCTACCAACGCTGTTGCTTTGTCTTGGTCAGGCATTCCAGTTCGATAGCTTTTATGCGCATCTTGACAGCACTTCGTTGGAGCATCACGATGCCGACATGAGAACCACGGTGACGCTAGACAAGGATGTGGAACGGATGCGACGCGACGCATCGTTCGCGCCGATCTTTCAAACAAACACTGAACGCGGCTTTGCGTTCGGCTTTGACCGGAAAATTGATTCCACCAAAGACCACCCGCTTCGTGATCAAAGCACGGGCGCTGGGCGTTCGCACGGGCGTTGATCCAACCAGTTTCAACAAACTTGCCGACGAACTGGAAACCGAGGCCGTGCATCAAGGTCGCGACGAACTCCACGCTCTTCAACTGGATGAACGAAGACATGGACATCAACGCCGGTACGATTCTCGACGGCACCGAGACGGTGGAGCAAGTTGGCCAGCGCATCTTCGAGAAAATTGTTTCCGTCGCGAGCGGTGAGCGCACCAAGAGCGAACTCGCCGGCATCGGTGACGAAGAATTCGCGCCGTGGGTTTTGGGGCCGACGTTCTGATGGATTGCCGTGGAGCAAAGCAAAAAATCGAATGGGACGTGACGCACATACTCGCGAAAACTATCCCGAAGCGGGATCCATTCGTTCGGCCCGACTCCTGGAACGGGTGAGCATTGTGAGCCATGCCATCAAGCAAAATGGCCAACGGTAGCAAACTCGGCATTGATGCGACGAAGAAGCTCCCTGACGGAGAATTCAAAAACTCTCTTGGCTGCCGCTCATCACAGTGGATGGTGCGGTGACGGCGAAGGCGGGAAAAATTTTCCGTAGCAATAACCTTTCGATGCACTTGTGAAGCCGAAAAGAACTAAAGAATCAACAGACAGCCAGAAGGCCACTGGCTTTCCATTCGGCCTTCCGTTTCCAAAAAAAGTTGTCCATTCATTGAAAAATGTCCCTCATGATGTGGGCAAGGAACAGCCTCCGGCCGAATGGACAAGATTTCGCAAGAAGAGTCTTCAAAATATGGGAGTGGATATATCGGACGACCTCTCTCAGGTATTCTCGCCTTTGAGAGAGCGATTTGACGAGCGATTCAAAGGAGGCTTGGTCGAAGATGCTCTTAAATGCGCTGGTGAAATCTATAGTGCCATCATTCGCGGCAATCCGACATTCGCAGCAACAGTCCCCGTGGTTTTGGAAAGATTCGACAGATCAAAGCCAGAAGTTATCGGCTCTGCTGTGCTGATTCGAATTGTGAACCGTCCGTTTCTACTTACGGCTGCGCATGTGACAGACTACGAGTGTGAAGGCGCACTCTTGATTCCGGGAAAGCATGGGTTCATGCAAATCACTGGCGATTTCGCGGCGATGCGATTACCACCTTCTGGTCGTCGTGCTGACGATAAGCTGGATGTCGCGTATTTTGGGCTGGATGATGATTGTGCCAGTAACCTCCATTCAGATCGCGCAGCGCTTGAACGCTCAGACGTTTTGTTGGAGGCAGAACCGGTCAGGCGTACTGCTTACACGCTCGCTGGTTATCCTTGGCGAAAAGCACAGACTGTGGTTGGCAGAATCGAAGCGGATTTCTGTACGTTGTCAGGCGTCGAGGCAAAGAAGAGTGAATACGAAGCGATGGGATTATCTCGTTCCATGCACATCGCCGTTCGATTTCACCGCAGACGGACTTTCCACGACAGAAAACGTAGGGTTATGACCGCTCCATTGCCACATGGAATGAGTGGCGGAGGCGTTTACGTCTGGAATGAAGAAGCCATGAAAAAATGGCCAATTCGCCTGCCATTAGTTGGAATCGCAAATGAGTATATCCCTGAAAGATCTTTGCTCATTGCGACACGACTTCATGTTTACATTAGCTGCATCTTTCACAACCACCACGATTTGGCTGCAATCGCTGGTGGATAGCCGACTGCGACCGAAGCTCGGCCAAGTCATTCATGCAACACTCGTCGCGCCTCGTACACACAAAAAATACCTACGACGTCACTCCGTGCCACGCGACGCTCCGGCTAATTTTTCCGGTTGATTATCTTTCTATTCAAAGTTCTTGTGGTGCTTGTTCCATGAACTCACAACCACTCTTTCTCACTCGCCGTCGCTTTCTCAAGACCTCCACGACCATCGCATCGGGTTTGTTGCTGCCTGCTTGGAATTTTGCTCAACCGCAAGCGCGTGCGGCGGCGCGGCGTTCCGTTTCGCCGAACGACAAACTCAACCTCGGCATCATCGGCGCGGGCGGGCGCGGCACGGAAAATTTGCGGAGCCTCACGACGGAAAACATCGTGGCGTTGTGCGACGTCGATGACGCGAACGCGGCGGCAACTTACAAACAATTTCCGAACGCGAAGCGCTACCGCGATTTTCGCAAACTGCTGGAGGTCGAAAAATCTTTGGACGCCGTCGTCGTCAGCGTGCCCGACCACAACCACGCGGTCATCAGCGTCGCCGCGATGAAGCTGGGCAAGCACGTCTATTGCGAGAAGCCGCTGACGCACTCGATCTGGGAAGCACGCATGATGCGAGAGACCGCCGCGAAATACAAAGTCGCGACGCAAATGGGCACGCAGGGGCATGCGTTCGAGGGCACGCGGCGCGCCGTGGAAGTGATTCAATCGGGCGCGATCGGTGAAGTGCGCGAACTTCACGTGTGGACGGATCGGCCCGCCGGCTGGTGGCCGCAGGGCGTCGAACGTCCGAGCGAGACTCCGCCCGTGCCCGCGACTTTGGATTGGGATCTCTGGCTCGGCCCCGCGCCGTTTCGCCCGTATCATCCGGCTTACGTGCCGTTCAAGTGGCGCGGCTTTTTTGATTTCGGCACCGGCGCGATTGGCGACATGGGCATCCACAATCTCGACACTGCCTTTTGGGCGTTGAACCTCGGCCTGCCCACATCGGCGGAGGTGAAGGCGTCGTCAACATTGTTCAAAGAAACTGCGCCGCTCTGGAGCATCATCGAACTTCATTTCCCGGCGCGCGGAAAATTGCCGCCCGTGAAATTGACATGGTACGACGGCGGCAAACTGCCGCCCGCCGACTTGTTCCTCGGCGAAAAAATTCCGGCGAACGGTTCGCTCGTTATCGGGAAAAAGGGAACTTTGCTCACGCGCGACTGGCACGGCGGTGAGACAGCGAAAGATATGTTTTTGTTGCTGCCGCAAAAGAATTTCGTTGGCTACGTGCCACCGAAACCAACGCTGCCGCGTCCGGTAGAGCACCACCAGGAATGGATCCAGGCCTGCAAAGGTGGCGCGCCCGCAGGATCGAACTTTGCCTACGCCTCGGTGCTGACGGAGGCATTGTTAGTCGGCAACGTGGCGTTGCGTGTCGGCAAGAAAATCGAATGGGACGCGGCGCACATGCGCGCGAAGAAATGTCCGGAAGCGGATCAATTTATTCGACCTGACTTTCGCAGCGGATGGACGTTGTAGGCCACGCCACCAGCGAAATGGGCAACGGCAGTAAACCCGACATCGATGCGGCGAAGAAGCTTCCCATCGAATGCCTCAAACGCCCTTGGCCTACAGTCATTTGAAAGCACAAACAAGTTCGATAGAATATGGACGTGCTGTTTGGAGAAATGAAATGACTTTCAACTCTCGACCAACAACTCGCAACCAATACAAGCTGCCCTCATGCAGAAACTGGCAAACTGCGTAGCGCTCGTGACCGGCGGCGCATCTGGCCTTGGCCGCGCCCTATGCGAACAACTTGCGGCGGACGGCGCGCTCACCATTGTTTCTGATATCAACATCGCCAAAGCCAGGGAAGTCGCGGCGGCCATTCGACAGTGCGGAGGACGGGCCGAAGCGGTGTTGCTCGACGTGTCCAGCGAGGCGGAAGTCAGGCAAGTGGTGGGCAGCGTCATGGCCTCTCACGGGCGCCTGGATTTCATGTTCAACAACGCCGGTGTCGCCATCGTGGGCGAACTCCGTGACGGCAACGTCGCCGATTTCCGGCGCGTGGTGGACGTAAATCTCTTCGGCGTGGTCCATGGCACGATGGCGGCATATGACGCAATGCTTCGGCAGGGCTTCGGGCACATCGTGAACATCTCGTCGATGACCGGCCTGATGCCAACACCGATTCTCACCGCCTACAGCACCACCAAATGGGCCATCGTCGGCTTCTCGACTTCCCTGCGCGCGGAAGCCACCACCTTGGGCGTGAAAGTCAGCGTCGCGTGCCCCGGCCTGGTGCGGACAGACATGGGGGAGCATAATGTGTATTGGAACGTGCGAAAGGAGGACCATCTGGCGCAGCTCCCGTGGTGTTGGATGATTGGACCGGACCAGGCCGCGCGCGCCATCCTGCACGGAGTCCTTCGCAATCAGGAGATAATCGTGTTTCCGTTCTCGGTTCGTGTGGGGTGGTGGATCCATCGGGCTTGCCCGTGGATTTTCGCGCCCCCTGATGCGCGGAATGTTAAGGCGCTTTCGTGCCTTGCGCCTCAAACCATGAACCTCAGCTAGGCCACCAGCGAATGGCCAGCGGTAGCAAACTCGGTATCGGCGACGAAGAATTCGCACCGTGGATTTTGGGACCGACGTTTTGATCAAAAGCTAGGAGTTACTTGATTTCGACCCACACCGAATGCTGACTGCCGTCGGACAATGTGGCGATGAGTTGCCACTTACCGGCGGTCATCCCGGTGGCCTTCGTATCAAGATTGTAGTGCCACTCCTCGCCGGTCAGCCGAAACTGGGTGCCCGTGGTCGCCGCATCTGTTGGCGTGGCGTCGATGGGCGGCGCGGAAGTGGTCGCGGCGCTCCACTTGATCGCTTGCAACGTGTGGATGCCCGTCAGCACCGGGGAGCCACCGCATGAAGCCGTGAATTTGACAGGAATCGTGCTCTTCAATTTGAAAGCTTTGACCGGGTTTGCAAAGCTGCCGCCGGTCGCGTCCGCGCCGCCAATGGGCGGCAGGAAGCCGGTGAAGTCCAGCGCTGGACGCGTGACGTTGAACGAACAGGATGAATGATTGCCGCTGGCGTCAGTGGCGGTGCTGGTCACGGTGGTAGTGCCTACCGGGAAACCGGAGCCTGGCGCTATGGAATAGGTGATGGCAGGCGTGGCATCGCAATTATCCGTCGCGGTGGCGGCGAATGAAACTGGCACAAGCCCATCGATGCTGCACGGCAGCGCGATATTCGCCGGACAGTTGATCGTCGGTGGCGCGGAAGCTGCGACCAACGCCAGATTGTGACCGCCGCCCGCAGCGACCGCCACTACACCGCAAAGACCCGTCGGCACGGTTGCATCAACTAAAATTGAGCCGTTGGAGACTTTGCCCCACGCGATCACCGTCCCGTCGTTCTTGAGCGCTAGACTGTGATAATCACCCGCCAACAGCGCTACCACCCCGCTTTGCGCCAAGGCCGGTACGGTGGTTTGACCATAAGTGTTATCTCCCCACCCGACCACTGTTCCGTCGCTCTTGAGCGCCAAGCTGTGAGTGCCGCCACCTGAGATAGCCACCACTCCGCTCAAGCCCACCGGCACGGTCGATTGACCGAAGTTTGGGTCGCCAATAGGCTGGCCTGGCCCTCCGGCACCCCATGCGACAACCGTCCCATCGCTCTTGAGGGCCAGACTGTATTCATAGCCCGCCGACACCGCCACGATCCCGCTTAAGCCTGCGGGCACAATTGATTGGCCATAGTGTGGGTTGGGCCCCGTGTCGCTCGTGCCCGCTCCCCACGCGACCACAGTCCCGTCGCTCTTGAGGGCCAGATTGTGAAAGCCATTCGCAGAGACCGCCACCACCCCAGTAAGACCCGCCGGCACGTCGGTTTGACCATAGCCGTTGTATCCCCACGCAACCACCGTCCCGTCGCTCTTGAGGGCAAGACTGTGTTGCCCACTGTTACCCGCAGACACCGCCACTACTCCGCCTAAGCCCACCGGGACTGCGGTTTGGCTAGCGTCGTTGACTCCCCACGCAACCACTGTCCCGTCGCTCTTGAGGGCCAGACTGTGAGTGAAACCCGCCGACACCGCCACTACTCCACTAACAGGCCGCTGCAAAACCGGGTGATTTTGCCGGAATTGTTTTTTGGTCATGGCTAAATCCATTTCTGGTCGCTGCGCCGTGCGGGTTTTTGATCGGCAGTCACTCCGCTGGGCTGCTCCGACTGG
>JACPZS010000091.1 GCA_016195385.1 Verrucomicrobiota bacterium | reverse complement strand
CGGGAAAACTTCAGTTTCCATTTTCCGATTGTGACCTGTCTGCTGGTGAGCGCGTGCCTGACGTTGTTGCTCTGGCTCATCAACCGATTCAAATAGGCTGCCGTACATCGCGGATCAAATCCGCTGCCTGTAAATCTTCCAGCCGCGCGCTCAATTGCACTCGTCACTCAAGCCCGCGATCTTCCAAATCGATCTCGTCGAGGCCCAGGAAATGCCCCAACTCGTGCAGCAGCGTCGTCTGGACTTCCTCTCGGTAAATTTCATCGTCGCCTTCGGCTGCGTCCCAGATGTTTTCGAGAAAGAGAATTATTTGCGACGGCAGTTCGCCCGTAACACCTGATTCCGCAAAGTCCGGCCCGACAAACAAGCCGAGCGTGTCCGGCTCAATGCCGTCTCGGAGCAGGTGCGTGTTCGGCTGCGGCTCGTAGCGGATGGGCAAACTCACGGCCTGGCTTCGCAACGGCGCGGGCAGGCGCGCGAGCGTGTCCACCACTTCGGCTTCGGCCAGCTTGAGCAGGAAATTCCAAATCGGCGGCATGAGCGAATCGTTTTGGATTAAACCCAGCGCGACAACTCCTCAGCGCTTGACACTCTTGCGCGACTTGAGGAATTGCTTGCGTGTGGCGGGATGGTCTTCAAAAAACTGCGCGAGGTCGGCGAGCATCGCCACCGTCGCGGGGCTGAGATGGTGTTCGATGCCTTCGATGTCCGACTGCTGCGTTTCAGCATCCAAACCAAGCACGGAAAAAAATCGAGCGAGCGTTTCGTGGCGCTGCTGGATGCCGCGGGCCACGGCCCGGCCCTTGTCCGTCAATATCAGCCCGCGATATTTTTCGTAATTCAGGAAACCCAGTTCGCCGAGCTTTTGCACCATGCTGGTCACCGAAGCCTGCTTCACTTCAAGTGATGACGCGATATCGACCACGCGCGCGTAGCCCTTCTCTTCGATAAGCTCGTGGATGCGCTCCAGATAATCTTCGGCGCTCTGGCTGGGTGCGGATGACATCGGCATGACGGCGCACTAAATCACAAACGCTTTGGCGAACGCAAGCGCGACCACGCGAGTGAAAGGGTTTGAAATTCAATCTGCCGCTTCATGTCGGCGGACGTTCGTTGAGATCTTTTTCCAAGTCCACGCTGCGGGCGAGATACAACACCAGCGCGATGATGCTCAAGAGCGCGCAACCGAGGCCGCCAATCGTTGTGCCCATCGCATCATAACTTCCGTGCAGCAACGCGGGCAGGCCCACTGCGACGATGATCAATCCTCGTTTGCGTGAGGGGTACATTCCTGCGAAGCCTATGAAGTATCCCGCCATGCCCGTCCAGATCGCGTGGAGAAATGGCAGCGTCGTCAGGCGAATCAGATTGAGCAGATAGTATTCGCCGGGATCGCGGTCGGCGAGAAACCAATTCACGCGACTCTGATAATCCACGCCTTCGTAAATGCCGAAACCCAGCCCCGCCATCAACCCGTAGAAGAGCATCGTCTGCGGCCGCCACGATCCGAAGCGGCGAACCAGCCAGAAGAGCACCAGCGCCTTGCAGGTTTCCTCCGGCACGCCGACGCCAAAGACGAACCCAAGCCAGCGGAAAACTGCGTTCGGCGCGTTGATCAGGAGCAGGAGGTTGTTCAATGGTGGCAGTTGATACGCCAGAAACAGCACGCTGACCGACAAACCGCCGGTTCCAAAAAAGCAGAAGAGGCAATTGGTGACGGTGATGTGCGGCGCGGGAAAATTGTAATAGAAGAAAAACGCCCACAACACTGAGAAGTAAAATGCCATCGCCCAATACGCGAAACGGATGCTGCCGGTTTCCGCGCCGATTTCAAAAATGAGCAGCGGCAACAAACCCACGGCGGCGATGCTCAGAAGTTTGCGGTTGTCGAGCCATTGAAAATTCTTCAACTCGCGCCAAGGCAGTAATAAATGCGGCCGCAACGTTTGCAGATCGTCTTCCGCTTTCTCAGCAAAACGCCGCACAAACGACGCCGGTTCCGGCCTTGCTTGTTCGCGTGCCCACAACTCGCGGAATTGAATCGGCCCGCGCCCATCCTCCGTGAGCATGGTTGTGTCAGCCCGGATTTCCGCAGCGAAGTGAAGTTGGCGCAACTCTTCAAAAGTGTAGGGGCCGCACATCGCTCCGCTCGCATCCTGATAAAAGTAGCGCATGAAAAGGATTCGATACCGTGCGCGCCGCTCCAAAACCAGCGCAATCACGCGCCGCCGTTTGCTCTTATTTTCGGACGAGCTTCACCTCTTGCGTGGTCTCATCGATGGCGAACTTCAGGCCCGCAGGCGCGCGCGGCACGCTGTCCATCTTCGCGTGGGCGAACTCGGAAAAATCTTTCGGCATTCGCCCAGTCTCTTCGATGAACTTCTTTAGCTGCGCTGTCATCGATTCGTGGACGAGACCAATCAACGGCTCGTTTCCCTGCGAACCTGTCGTGGCCAACTCGACCGCAGTTTGCGCGGTGGCCGCGCGGGATCTCGCAGACGATGAAACTCCGTCACCGTCTGAGGCGTCTGCACTTGCTGGCGTTTCGTCGGCAGACTTTGCGGATGAATTATTCGGTATTGTTTGCGACTTCCGACTGCAACCGACCAAACAGCAAGCCGCGACCAAAAGCCAACCCACTCTTATCGCCGTCCGTCCGGCAAACAAGAGTCGTAGCTCGCACAGCTTATTCAACGCCGAAGCGCAGAGAACGCAGAGCATCGCAGAGTCCAAACCTCTTTTCGTGCCGCTCTGCGTCCTCTGCGCCTTTGCGTTAAGTTCGACTTGCATTCGTCTGAAGCGCACCACGCCTTATTCACTTATGGCTTACCGGCGTTTGTCCACGGTTTACTTGCTCATAGATCCGAGTCCGGCCGCGAGTTCTGGATGCGCTCGGCGAATTTCGGCGTGACCGGCGCCACGTGTCCATCCCGGATGGCCGAATGCTTGAACGGATACGCGCGCGGATTATCCACCGACCCGTCGAAAATCGACGCCATGCCCGGATTGCGCGTGCCTTCGAGGTCATGGCTGTTGAGCGAATAACTGTAGAAATATGGCCCATTGCCGTCGGACAATTTGAGCCGTTCCTTGTTGTCCTTGTCATTCGGGCAGCGAAACAGATTGCTGTTCACGCCGCTCAACGACGACGCGATGGGGCTTTTCTCCACCGGCGGATATTTCGTCACGTTCGTCCGCCAGTAAATCCAGTCTTCCTTGTGGAAGCCGTAAGTATTGCGCGAGGCGCACCCCGGAAAATAATCCGAGTTGTCATCGATGTACATCATGCCACCGAGCGCGAGTTGCTTGAGGTTGTTCACGCACTTCGTCTGGCCGGCCTTCTTCTTCGCATTGGCCAGCGCGGGCAACAACATGCTGGCGAGAATCGCGATGATCGCGATGACCACGAGCAACTCGATCAAAGTAAAGCCGGGGCGGCGCAACGACTCTTCGTTGCGAACACGTGAGCGAACTGCGAAAAACGGCAGCGCGAATATTTTCATAGGCCGTCGAGTGGTTGATTGGAAGAAAGCGTAGCGAACTCGACTGTTCACGGCGAGCGGAATTTCACTTCGTACGAATGAGCCGATCCGGCGGCTCATTTAAACCAGGCCGGAATTCCCGCGTTCACGCCCGAATGCAGCTCCCGTGACTCCGCCACCCCCGGATACCATCTGTCTACTTCCGATACAGTACGACTCGCGACAATTCTCCTGCGATGCAGGCTGCTCCGGCCCGAATCTCTCAGGATCATCTACAAATTCGCCTGATTTGAACCTGATCCTGGAAATGCCGGTTCAAATTCGACCGCCACAAGCTCGTTTCTCCGCGAATCCAGTTCAAATTCGTCTTCCGCGAAGTTGTTTAACTCGTGATGTGCTTCAAATTCGGGGATTGCTAAATAGGTATTGATATTGAGAAATGAGTGACCATACTGCGGCATGAAATGTCGCCACTGTGGCTCGGATCAACTGGTGCAGAACGGCTTCAGCCGTCATGGGCAGCAGCGCTGGCTGTGCCGGGCTTG